>JBPCKK010000084.1:0-29724 GCA_051004335.1 Chloroflexota bacterium | reverse complement strand
TATTGCAGGGCATTCTCCAACGACTTACGCAGGGCCCGCTCGAAGTGTGCATGAGCCACGGCGATCGGCGGAACCCCGGCCGGCGCCTGATTGAGTATCTGAGCCACCGCCGTGCCGCTGTGGGTTCGGGCAACGCGCTCGATGACACTCTGCACAAAAAGCTGAACCTCGACAGGCTGACGGCGGAAGGAAAACAGCCCGGATTCCAGACGAGTGAGCTGCAGAAGATCGTCCACCATGTGCTGCATCTTCACCGCTTCGTCGTGGATGACCGTGGCCGCCTCCTCCACCTCCTCGGGGCGGGCCGTGCCGTCGATCAGCGCGGTGGAGAAGCCGGTGATCATGGTCAATGGTGTACGTAGATCGTGGGAGACGTTGGCTACGAAGTCTTTGAGGGTGCGATTACTTCCCTGCACCTGGTGGGCCATGACATTGAAACTGCTGGCCAGACGGGCGATCTCCCCGTTGCCACCAGGTGGCACACGAGCGTCGTACTGCCCCCGAGCCATCCGCTGGGTCGCATGAATCACGCGCAGCAACGGCCGCGAGATCGAGAAGGTGAAAAACAGACCAATGGCAAGCCAGACAAGAGCAGCCGTGCCCAGCACGATAAGGAAGAGGTCGCGAAAGTCACCCAGGCTCGGCCGAACGTCACTCACATTGGCCACCAGAACGACGGCGCCAATGATGTGGCCGCGCGTGCCCTCTAGCGGAGTCTGAAAAGTCTGAACCTTGCCGTCACGTGCCACGCCGGTCGCCGTTTGTGCACGATCGAGAGCGCGCCGGTCGAGTGTCCAACTCCCGTTAAAGAACGGCGTGCGCCGGCTGGAGTCGGCGATGATCTTGTTGGTGCCACGTCGGACGACGATCACGCGCACCCGCAACGCGCGACTGGTCTGATTCACCAGTTGTTGTACGGTCAGTTCGGCTCCGGCTCGGCTCTGAAAGTAATCTTCCAGCTGGTTGGCCACCAGGCGTGAATCGGTGGTGAGCGCGTTGCGTTTCACATCCTGGCTCCGATTGGCCAGCACGTTAAAGAAGACGGCAACGATGACCAGGAGCCCGAGCAGCGTGATCAGCAGATTCGAGATAACGAGCCGGCTACGGAAACTGTCGAGCATAGAAACCTCGGTCAAGTCTAGCAACGCTGTCCTGAGCGCGTATGCTCAAGGCATTACTGCAATTGGGAGGACGGTGTGGATCGCGTTGGGTTTATTGGCCTCGGGGCGATGGGTCGCCCCATGTCCGGCAATGTGATGAAGGCGGGCTTTCCGCTCACCGTTTGGGCACGGCGACCGGAGAGCGCCGATGAACTGCGTGCGGCGGGAGCCGGTTGGGCCGACTCACCAGGGAAACTGGCGGCGATGGTGGACGTGCTCATTCTCTGTGTGACGAACTCTCCGGATGTGGAGGCGCTGGTCAGCGGATCAGAGGGCATCCTGACCGGAGCAGGCAAGAATTTGATCGTGGTGGATATGAGCACGATCGCGCCCGAGATGAGCCGGTCCCTTGCCGAGCGTTGCCAGGCACAGGGCGTCCAGTTTCTGGATGCACCGGTCAGCGGAGGAACGCTGGGCGCCGACGCAGGAACTCTAAGCGTTATGGTGGGCGGCGAAGCGGAAGCTCTGGCGCGGGTTCGTCCGGTGCTGGAGGCCATGGGAAGGAAAATCTTCCATGTTGGTCCCTCGGGCTCCGGAGAGGTGATCAAACTGGTAAACAACGTGCTGGCCGGCGCCATCGCGGCGGCTACTGCTGAAGCGTTGGTCCTCGGCGCTAAGGCGGGTGCGGACGTGGCAACCATGGCCGAGGTCATTGGCGCCAGCTCGGGAGCGAGCTGGCAACTCTCCAACCACTTCCCTCGACGCGCCTTCAGCGGGACGTTTGAGCCGGGATTCATGACCGATCTGTTGGTCAAAGACCTGGGCTTGGCCCTCGATCTGGGCGCCGACTCCGGCGTGCCCCTGTTTCTGACGGCCCTGGCCCGCCAGCTGTATAGCGTGGCCCAAGCCGCCGGATTCGGCAGATGCGACTATACGTCGTTGCTACGTGTACTCGAGTCGGCGACCGGGACCTCCGTGCGTACGTCCTGAGTGGATCGCCGCCGGCGCCTCCGCCAACGGCGGGAGGAGCGCTTGTCGGGCATTGTGGGCGCGCCGGTGCAGCGCCAAGACTTCGCCAACCGCATAGCTTCGTCCACCGCTTCCCGACAGGAGCACTGAAATTCGGGCGTGTATCCGTAGCAGCGCGCCGCCTCGTCGAACTCATCCTCGTCCACGATGCGTAGAGGTTGGCCCGGCCGTTTGATCACGTCCAGTTCCAGGTCGGTATAGTTCAGCGAGTTGGTCTGGATAACGGCCGGCGTGGCGATATGGATATAGATCTGTTTGAGCCGGCCATCAGCATGGTACGCCTCGACCAGGTTGTACGAGCGATCGAACCAGTAGGTGGCGCGCAGAGCGTGCTTCCACGACCACCCACCGCCCGGGCCATCCACCCGGTCGCCAACTCGGTTCACCACCACTACGCGCTCGGCGTCAATCGACTCCACGGCTGCCCGCCACCAGCGGTAGACCGTGCCGTCCGACTTGTGGGCGCGCAACACGATGACATCGCCCCGTTGCATGTTTTTCCCGCGTCCTGTTCTCTGTGGCTCTATGGTAGCGTCCCGACGTAAGTAGGAACACACGCCGCCGCCGTAGGGCGTATGTCCTTCCACTTTTGTGCCCGAAAGTACATTGCTTTTTCGCCGGGAAGCTTTATACTGATTGCCATACTCTAGATCGAGGCAATGCCCATGGAATATAAGTGCTTGAAGTGCGGCTCCCCACGGGGAGAGCCAGTTGACAATTCCAATGAAAATTGGTACTGGCGCGTGGTCGAGAATGGACGTGTCGGTCCATTCTGTTCCCCGCCCTGCAGTCGCGAGTTCCGACTGGACGAAGGGCCGTCCTTCAGTCTGAGCGAATGGGAACGCTTGCATTTTCTCAAGTGGCGCGTTACGGGTAGCGCACTGGAAGACAGCAAGAAGGTAGCGAGCTAGCGCAAACGCCAATTACCGTAGAACGGCGAGTGCAGATCGATCTCGTAGGCCGTCCAACCATAGTCGTTCAAAGCGAGAATCTGGATTGTCTCTCCCTTAGTGAAAACAGGCGGTACATCCAGGAGATGGCCATCCATTCGGAAGTGCGCTTTGGGGCTTGCGCGTACCCACAGGTTGTGACCGGTATCCAGCTTGAGGAGCAGCCGAACGTTATTGGGCGACACTCGCAGAATAGTGCCCGAAAACTGGCGCAGCGGCCCAAACGGGCGCACATCGTAGACAATTCGAACGGCGACCCACGCGCGCTTGACTCGGCGGCCGGTGACCAGTGCATAGTCGCCATTGACCAGCCCTTCGACCTGAGCCTCCGCGCTATTCGCCTTGACGGTGGTCCGTGGGATCGTGCGCAGGTCAATCGCGAGGGTACCGAGCTGCAGAGAGAGAGAATCGGGTATCGTCGATGAGCCGAGCACGTTGCTCACCTGCCCGATGAAATGCACTCGGTCATAGCTATGGACGATCGGAACGGTCTGCGCGCCCGCCGGCGCTAGGTTGAGCGCCAGAGCGACCATCAGCGCGAGGACAGCAACGGCGGACTTCGGGAAAAGGAAGCGGTGAGTCATGCGTTCCGATCTTTCAAGGAGATAGAAGCCTTCCTTAGTGTACGGACGTTTTCTCGCGCTTTTCTAGACGCCGGCTTACTACCCGATTAACTTTCCGTGAACAATACGAAGGTCGTCCCGAGCGGTACTCAGCAACGCTCGAGGGCGCGGTACAATCGGCAAGAGTCAAGTCCTGTACTACCCGACCAACTATCCGTCCAGTGTCGGCTCGTACGGATGCGGCGACCTGGGGAGGAATGATGGTTAGCAAAGGCGACGTACTGATCGTGGATGACGAGCCCGGGATCATTCGCCTGATTGCGATGTACCTGGAGCGCGAGGGATTCACCACGGCTCACGCCCGCAGCGGCGCGGAGGCGTTGGAGATAATTGGGCGGAATATGCCGTCCCTGGTCGTACTGGACATCATGCTTCCGGACATCGACGGCTGGGAAGTCTGCCGTGAGATCCGTCGGGGCAGCGATGTGCCCATCATTATGCTCACCGCCCGGGAGGGTGATGAGGATAAGATCGTTGGTCTCGAGCTGGGCGCCGATGACTATGTGACCAAACCATTCGTTCCCCGCGAATTGGTGGCGTGCGTCAAGGCGATCCTGCGTCGGGCGCGTACCGCACCGGCGGCGGAGAATTCCAGTACACTTCTGGACTACGGTGAGATGACAATCGACACCGACAAGCGTGAAGTTCGCCTGTTTGGGGAAACGATCACGCTCCGAGCAAAGGAGTATGATCTGCTCGTCGAGCTGGCCCGCCGGCCGGGTGTGGTGTTCACCCGGGAGCAACTGCTCCATGACGTCTGGGGCTATGACTTTTTCGGCGACAGCGGCACGATTGATGTGCATGTCCGCCGGCTGCGGGCCAAACTCAATGATGATTCATCCAACCCGCGTTTCATCGAGACGGTGTGGGGTGTCGGGTACCGCTTAAAGGAGCAGGCGAAGAAGCCGGTCAAGTCGTAGGCCCCTCTTCTGCTATGCTGGCGCGTGCCTCGACGCGGGAGCGACGACGACGCACGGTATCCTCACCTTTTTCGGAGCAAGTCCATGCCTATTCCGCATGTAGTTACCCCCATTCCTGGTCCCAAGTCGCTCGCCGCATACGAACGCGAGCGCCGGCTGATCGCCCCCGGACTGCAGAGCGTCACACACTGGGCTCGCCTTTGCATTGATCGCGGAGAGGGATGCGTTCTCTTCGATCTGGATGGCAACGTCATCCTGGACTTCATGGCGGGCATTGGTGTCTGCAGCATCGGCCATGCTAACCCCGATTGGACACGAGCCGTCGCCAGCCAGGCGGCAAAACTCGCCGCCGGCGGTTTCACCTCCGAAGCGCGCATCGGACTCCTCGGGGCTCTGCACGGCATCCTGCCGCCGGAACTAAGCCGCATGCAGTTCTACAGTGGCGGCGCCGAGTCAGTGGAGGCGGCGTTGCGCCTGGCCCGCTGCGCCACCGGTCGGTCCACCGTCCTGGGTTTCTGGGGCGGGTATCACGGCAAGACCGAGGGTACGCGGTCTCTTTCCGAGGGCGAGCAGGTGGGCTACGGCGCATCGGCGCCCGGCGTTGTCCTGGCGCCATACGCCGATCCGCGACACTCCCCATTTGCCGGCCCCGACTGTGCCGAGCGAACCATTGATTTCTTACGGGAGATGATCGCGCACGGCACCAATCGGGATATTGCCGCCATCATTGTTGAGCCGGTTCAGGGTCGCGGTGGCAACGTTGTGCCGCCGCCCGGTTTCCTGCGCCTATTGCGGGACGTAGCCCACGATATCGGCGCGCTCTTTATCGCCGATGAGATGATCACCGGCTTTTATCGCACCGGTCCTGCCTTTGCCTTCATGGATGAGGACTGCCTGCCGGACATCCTGATCATGGGTAAGGGGTTTGGCAACGGCTACCCGATTAGCGGCATTGCCGCGCGGGAGGAGGTTTCCCATGCCGAGCCCTGGGCCAAGCCCAGCGGTAACTCCTCCAGCTACGGGGGTAACGCGCTGGCCTGTGCCGCCGCGCTGGCCACCGTCGAGACACTGCGCCGCGAGTGCTTGGGCGAGAACGCCGCCGAGGTAGGGGCGCACATGCTGCGTCGTTTGCGTCGATTGGTCGAGCAATCACCGATGGTCGGTGACGTTCGCGGCAAAGGACTGCTCATCGGCATCGAGCTCGTTCACCCGGAGACCCACCGGCCACTGGAGCGCAGCGACATGCAGCGCATCTTCCTCCGGCTCCTCGAGCGAGGTCTATTGGTCATGCCCTCCGGCACGTCGCTCCGCATCAACCCGCCGTTGGTCCTTACCAAAGAGCTGGCCGATGCGGGCTGCGACATTATCGAAGAGGTGCTGGTGGGCGCTCAAGTCGCGCTGGCGCGTTCGGTCTGACGTGCGGCGCGTTGGTCTAGTCGGGTTCGGCAGTATCGCTGAGCACGGCCATCTCCCTGCTTTGCTCTCCTTTGAAGGGGTCGACGTAGTTGCCGTAGCGGATCCATCAGCGGAGCGTTTGGCGCGCGCCGCTGAGCTGCTGCCCGAAGCTGCTCTCTATCGCATGTCCACGGAGCTGATTGCCGGTGCAGACATTGACACCCTCGACATTTGCTCGCCACCTCGGACCCACGCCGATTTGATCGTCGATGCCTGCGTGCGCGGAATCGAGTCCATCATTAGCGAAAAACCGTTTGTGCTGACCAACGAGGAATACATTCAAGTGTCTACTGCTCGTCAGGCAAGTGGGAGCCGCGTGGTGAGCGTGAACAACTGGCTGCACTCTGATCTCTACCGACACGTAGCGACAGTTCTGCGGAGCGGGGAAATTGGCACGGTGCAACGCCTGGCGCTCTCCACCGAGCGGACGCGAGCCGCGTTGGGCCATACAGGCTGGGCGCCGCACTGGCGGACAGATCTAGCTGAGGCCGGCGGTGGAATCGTGCTGGACCATGGTTGGCATCAGCTTTACCTGTTGCTTGGCTGGGCCGCGGCGCCGTTGCAAGCCATACGGGCGGACATGCGGACCAACGACCGACGGAATCTGCCGGTAGAAGATGAAGCGACTCTCAATCTGTGTTTTCCGAATGCGAGGGGACAGATCGACCTCTCCTGGACGGCGGGTCAGCGCGGCAATTCAGGCGAAATCATCGGTACGATGGGCAGAATCGATATCCACGACGATCGTATAGTGGTGCGCTGTGGGGCCGGCTCCCGTGAGCTGCCCTTCTCGGGCCGGTTAACCCAATCGTCCTATCATCCGGATTGGTTCCGGTTGATGTTCCGCTACAATGTGCTGGACCCAAATCGAGCGGAAGCCGACCGCAATTTCACGGAGGCCGGAGTCCTGGTCAGCGCGATAACCGCTGCCTATCGCTCGGCACGCGATGGTGGTACGATGCAGCGGTTGGCTGCATGGGCCAGTGGTACGGAGACGGACGATGTGCGCAATCGAGATCGGAGCGTTACGGCGTAACTCACGCTTGGTGGCGTGGCCGGCGTTTTTCCTCCAGGTATTGGTGGCGATCTCTTTTGAAGTGGGCGATGACCTGGGGCGAGGACTCTTTGCCCAACGAGGCACTCTGCAGGGTATCGAGAACGCGCGACAGCTCGTCAACTTCGAAGTAGCGCACGATCTCTGGGACGAACCCGCCTGGCAGATGTTCTTCCTACAGACGCGGCACGTCTTCGCCCTGACCATTACCTGGCTGGATATGGCGCACATTATGAACGCGATCTATGTGTTGGGCCACGTCTTTTTCACGCTGGGGGTTGCTTGTTGGGTCTATTTCCGGCGCCACCGCTACTTTACGTTGCTGCGCAACATCATTATCCTTACCAACGGGCTGGCCTTGATCGTCTATGAGAACTTCCCGGTGGCGCCACCGCGCCTTACTACCGACTTGTGGTTCAATCATCACCGGTTCACCTTTGATGACACTGTCTTCGGCATCCTGTCGAACGGCGGGCATCTGGTTGGGAGTCAGGCGGGATATAACGAGTTCTCCGCCATGCCCAGCGTCCACTTTGCCTGG
Source organism: Chloroflexota bacterium (assembly GCA_051004335.1). Lineage (GTDB taxonomy): Bacteria > Chloroflexota > UBA5177 > UBA5177 > UBA5177 > CAVSUG01. The sequence continues at coordinate 22,052 of JBPCKK010000084.1, read as the reverse complement.
GCCCTGGTCGCCGGATTGTCCCTGGTCTTCCTCGCGCGCCCGTTGGCCATCCGCGCCATCGGCGTCATCTATCCGCCACTCATGCTGCTGGCGGTGGTGGTTACCGGCAATCATTATTTCCTCGATGTGGCAGGAGGGGTAGTGGTAGTTGTGGTTGCCACATCCTGCTCATTGGCTCTCGCTCGCTGGCCGGGGAGAGAGCGGTGGCCGCGGCCCGTTCGACAGCTTGTTCTTGGTCAGGGCTAAGGTCCAGAAGGTGAGGGTGCTGTGTGCCTGTCGACAGCGTCCCGCTAATACGTCATAATGCACAAGGCTCGAAAGAGCACAGAGAAGGGAAGAGAATGTTTGCGCCGCTAGAGGCGACAGTACGGCGTATCTCCATGCGTCTCATGGGACCGGTGGCTCGCAGCCGGATCTCGCCGAACACGCTTACAGTGATCGGTCTGTTACTGAACGTCCTCACCGCCTGGGTTATTGGCGGCGGATACCTCTTTGTCGCCGGTGTTTTGCTGCTCTTTGCCGGGATTTTCGATATGGCCGACGGAGCTCTGGCACGCGTGAAAGATGCCGCCTCCGAATTCGGCGATTTCCTTGATGCCACGCTGGACCGCTTGGCGGAAGCCAGCGTGGGTCTAGGCCTTCTCTGGCATGCGCTGGTGCGGGGAGACGATGTACAGGCCGGGCTTATCTATGCGGTTGTGCTCGGTTCCGTCCTGATATCCTACGCGCGCGCTCGAGCCGAGGTATTGAATCTTGACTGCGAAGTGGGCTGGATGGCCCGGCCGGAACGTATTGTCATCCTGGCTATCGGCTTGATCCTCGCCTCAGCAACGCGTGAGACCGCGTTGACTATCATTCTGGTCGTCCTGTGCCTATCCACCTACTACACGGTGGCACAGCGCATCGTCCACGTGTATCGCGTGACCAAGAGCCCTGGCCACGGCCTGAAAAGCTAACCTCCGCCATGGCGCCCTTGCTGTTCTACCTGGGGCTCGGTGCGCTCCTCACCTTGGAGGAAGCCGGGCTTTTCCTGCTTCCCGGCAACATATCGCTGGTCGCCGCCGGTATCCACGAGGCACAGCACCCCGTGCGTTTGTCCATTGCCTGGATTGTGGCCAGCATCGGCATGACACTGGGCGCATCGGTGCTGTTCCATGGCGTGGGGCGAGCGCAAGCGTTGAATCGCGTGCTTCCCCGCCGGGCGCAGGAGTTGATCCGGCAACACGGCATCTGGGGAGTGGCCGTTGCTCGACTCGTTCCCGGATTGCGCAACGCCACGGTCTTCGCCGCCTCCAGCGCGGGGATGCCGTTTCGACGCTTCCTCTGGGGACTGATGCCGGCCGCGATGGTATGGTCCGGCGCGTTACTGCTGTTGGGCTGGTTCGGCGGGGCCACTGTGCTGGCCCTCTTTGGCAAGTTTCACCACTCGCACACGCTCAAAATCATTTCCTTTGCGTTGCTGCTGTGCGCCATCATCATCGTCTTCTGGCGTCTGCGCTCGATCAGGGAGGACAAACCCGAAGCGGTCACACCGAACGAGTAGAATGCGCAGTTATGGATTTTGACCTTCGCCCAATCATTCCCGATGAATTCCTAGCGTTTAGCCGTTCGGCGGTCGCCGGCTTCGGCGAGCATGCCAAAGACGAGGAGCTTGAGGAGGAACGTCCCCTTTTCAACTTCGAGCGGAGTATTGCCGCCTTCGATGGAGATCGGATCGTGGGCACCGGCGAGACCTTCACCTTTCAACTCACCGTCCCCGGCCACCGGCAGATACCGGCCGGCGGAGTCAGTTGGATCACCGTCCAGCCCACTCATCGACGCCGCGGCATCCTGAACAGCATGATGACGCGCATCCTCGATGACGTCCAGGAGCGGGAAGAAGCGGTGGCCATCCTCTGGGCCTCGGAAAGCATCATCTACGGCCGCTATGGCTACGGCACGGCCACCACGGAGATGCGCTTCACGCTGGATAGCGCAGCGGCCAAATATGCCTTTTCGCCCCAGCACGGCGGACAGGTGGAAATGTTCACCCGCGAAGAGGCAGCGGCCATACTGCCGGCGATCTATGAGAAGGCGCGCATCCTCCAGCCGGGAGCCATAACCCGGTCCGATGCGTATTGGGACTACTCTCTGCAACGCGACCCCGAACGCTGGTGGGACGGAGCAGGGCCCCGTTTCTTCGCGGTATATCGCAATGATAAGGGCAAGATGGACGGCTACATCGCCTATCGCATCAAGAATGAGTGGACCAACGGAGTGCCGAACGGCGAGCTGCGGGTGATGGAATTGGTAAGCTGCACCCCCAGCGCACGCGCCGCCCTCTGGGCATTTGTGCTGCAGATCGACCTGATTCACCACATCGACGCGCGGTGCCCGGTTGACGAACCGCTGCGCTGGATGCTGGCCGATTCACGCAGGCTGCGCGTCATCCGCTACCATGATGGCCTCTGGGTGCGCCCCATGGACATTTGCGCCACCCTGCGCGGCAGAAACTACGCCAGCGAGGGCCGGTTGGTGCTCGAAGTCCACGACCGTTTCCGCCCGGACAACAACGGCTCCTATGAGCTGGAGGCAAGTGCGGACGGGGCCGGCTGCCGGCGGACAACAAAAGAGCCCGATCTTCAACTTGAGGTTGCCGATTTGGGCGCCTCCTATTTGGGAGGAACCACCTTTAGCTCACTTGCTCGTGCCGGACGGGTGCACGAATGTACCGCCGGCGCCCTGGCACGGGCTGATCTGCTCTTCGCTGGAGAGCGGGCGCCCAGTTGCCAGACTGACTTTTAATTCTGGATCTTCGTGAGGTCGTTCTGTAGGGCGCCGTTCGCCAGACCATTCCACTGTGGATTGAGCAACCCATTGTTGGCGGCGTGGTCATTGGCATTGGTCCCGTTGAGCGCCCAAAACGTCCAGCCGATCTCTGGGTGGTCGCGGAGATAGCGCAGGAGCAAGTGAAACCAGGTAGCCTGATTGCCCGGACGCTGGTCATCGACGCATTGCGGGTTGCTGGTGCAGGTGCCGAACTCGCCGATCCAAATCGGCGCGGCATACGACGCGTTGGGGTCATCAAGCAGGTACGACCACTTGGCGTGCCACACGCGCTGCAGAGAATCGTAGGTCATCTGGCGAAACCAGCGCATTTCCCACTTCCACGGGCCCCAGTCGTGCGGTGAGTAGACCAGCTGGTGGGAAACCCGGAGAACAACCGGATAGCGCGCAACCGGCGCTAAATTGCTGCCCCACCAATAGGCTACAGCCCCGCCCGGCGCTGTCGGATCAGGATAGAGCTGGATCCCGTCGACAAAGATCAGAAGATGCGGATTCACCGCGAGGATGGCATTGCCGGCGGTCTCGGCCGCCAGGCGCCAATCGGTGGACGGATTATTCGCGCCCTGGTATGGTCCCCAGGTGGCCCCGCGATTGAGATATCCTTCCAGATCCCACGCTCCTGGACCATTGGTGTGAGGCTCATTGCGCAGATCAAAGCCGATCACCGCGGTGTTTCCCCGGTAGCGTTGGGCCAGCGTCACCCAATCATGGATCCAGGCGGTCTCCGGATAATTCGCCGTGTACCACAGTGGCTCCAGCAGATAATTGACCTGCTTGGGACGGGTGGCCGTGGAGATGTGATCATCAAAGATGAGCTTCACGCCAATGCGCTGGGCATAGAGCACGATGGCGTCCAGAACCTGCAGCGCATGCAAACCGCGGAATTGTGGGTTCGCGCGCACGTGGTCGGTCACCACTGGATTGGTCTCGATGAGTTCGTTGGAGAGCGGGAGCCGAATTGAGTTATAGCCCAGGGCACGCACGCGGTCCATGATGGAGGTATACGACTGAAAATCGAGGCCGGCAGGCACCCAGTACGACGTTTCCATGCCGTACCAGGAGATGCCGGCAATACGCACCTGATGACCGTTCTCATCCAGAATGCGCGTCCCCGCGGTGTGCCAATAGCCCACACCGACGGGCGGCGGAGATGCGCGGGTTACGCGGGCAATGGTAACCGCGGAGAGAACCACAATGGCGCCGAGAACTACCAAGATCAGGCGATTCAAAGAGAATTTGGAGCGTTTATCGCGGCAAGGTTTCGCGGGCAGTGCCCAGGAGTTGCCAGAAGCGGATGACGGCATCGATCCCCGCATAGAAATTGGTCAGCGAGAGTTTCTCATTGGGGGCATGCAGATTGTCGTCCGGCAGGCCCCACCCCATGAGTACGGAATCCAATCCTAGCGCTTCCTTGAAGAGTCCGACAATTGGAATCGAGCCACCGGAGCGGGCGAGCACGGCGGGATGATCAAAAATTTCGGCCAGGGCTTGTTGCGCGGCGCGCATGTACGGACTGTCGATCGGCACCAGCACCGGTTCGCCTCCATGGTGCAACACCACGTTAATTCCGATTCCTGGTGGCGTGAGCTGCTCCACCCGCCGGCGGAAGAGGTCGAAGATACCCTCGGCGCGCTGATCGGGGACGATGCGCATGCTGATTTTGGCGCTGGCCACGCTCGGGATCACCGTTTTGGCGCCGGCGCCAACAAAGCCACCGGCAATGCCGTGCACATCGAGCGTGGGTCGAGACCACATCCGTTCCACCGAAGTGAAGCCGGGTTCGCCGACCAGAGCGCTTGCGCCAATCTCCTCCCGCCGGAAGCGATCCTCATCAAAGGGAAGATCGTGCCAGGAGGCACGAATCTCCTCACCGGGCAGGCGAACATCGTCATAAAACCCAGGAATAGTAATGCGGCCCTCCGTGTCCTTCAGGCCGGCAATAATGTGGGCAAGCGCATTGAGCGGATTGGGCGCCACGCCGCCATACAGGCCGGAGTGGAGATCCTGCGCCGCCCCGCGGGCAAACACCTCCGTGTAGACATTGCCACGCAAACCGGTATCGAGCGTGGGAATACCGGGGGCAAACATGCCCGTGTCGGCGACCAGAGCCACATCGGCGCGCAGCCGATCGCCGTGCTCACGAACGTACGCCGTGACGACAGCGCCGCCGGCTTCCTCCTGCCCCTCAATAAGGAACTTGAGATTGACCGGCAAGGATCCCTCGGCGTGCAGCAAGCTCTCAGCGGCGTCGATAAGGGTCATGGTCTGGCCCTTGTCATCCGCTGCACCACGCGCGTAGATATTGCCGTCGCGGACAATGGGATCGAATGGTGGGGAAGTCCAGAGATCGATTGGGTCGACCGGTTGCACATCATAGTGCCCATAGACGAGGATCGTGGGCGCGCCGGGCGCCTTCAGCCACTCGCCGTAGACCAAGGGATACCCGTCCCCCGGAATAACCTCCGCCTGGATACCGATAGCATTGAGACGGTCGCGAAGCCAGCCGGCGGCGCGTTCCATATCGGGCCGATGCTCGGGTAGGGTGCTGATACTGGGAATGCGCAGGAGTTCCTTCAGTTCATCCAGGAATCGATCGTGGGCATTGTGGGCGTAGGCGAGAGCAGCGGTATCCGCCATGATTTGTCCTCCCTGGTGGTTGTCCTCACCATTGTGCTTGAGATCGACGCCTGCGCCGTCCACCGCTACCCGTGGGCGACGGCTATCAGACCGGCGACACCAAGCAGATAGGTGAGCAGTACGGCAATGGAGTCGACTCCGAGGCGAAAGTACTGCCGCCTCGGCCGGAAGATCAGCCCCACTATATAGAGAGACGTCAGTATTATGCCCAGACTGACGAGGAAAATGTCAGTGGGATGGGCATGCGGCAGGACAGACTGTCCGGAGAGCAGAACGGCGAGCAGAATGAGCGCGGGAAGAAAGGCATTGCTGCCGAAGACCTCGCTGAACGCCAACTCGTAATCTCCATCTTTGATAGCCTGACGCCCAACCGAAAGCTCGGGTAGCGATGTGACAGCGGCGAGAATAGTTCCGCCGAAAATGACGCTACTCAGTCCCATATGCGTGGCCAATCCATTGCTGCTTTCTTCCAGCGCATAGCCCGCGATCAACGTGCAGAGGGCGGCGGCGCCGAAGAGCAGCAGAACATGCGTGGTGCTGCGTTGACGGCGGCGTTCCTTACTCGCCTTTTGCGCGGCGGACGGCTGAGGAAGGCCGGGGGCACGCCCTTCCTCCTGCCAGGGCAATCCACTCCGCGCCTTCTTGACCAGCCAGAGTCCGCCGACCCACAGTCCGGCCACCAACACGGCGCCGGGACTCAGGCGAACTATATCGAGCGAGGCAGGAAGCTGCGCCGCTACCACCACGCCGCCGAACACGGCGACCCCACTCACTCCTTCGAGGACGAGCGTGAGGGAGGCGGCGCGATAGCTGAACGGATAATTTGCGATGCTCGTTGCGTCCAGAACAACCAGCACCACCGTCTGCGCCGCGATGCCGCCGAGCAGGTTGCCGATGACCAGACCAAGATGATGAGACAACGACCCGCTGGCTGTGATGACGACCTCGGGCAAGTCCTCGGCCACGGCGAGCAGGATGAGCCCAGCTAATGCCTGGCCCAGATGGAAACGCACGGAGATAGCATCGGTGGTGTTGCTCAGGTAGATTCCGGCAATCCAGACCACCGCAGCCGAGGCTAGAAAGATGAGAAGCAGGAATGGTAGAGAAAGACTGCTTATCACGCGGGCGGCGCCTCTCCGATCAAGCGATGTTTAGGCGATAGGTTCGTCACCCCAGAGGGTATTCATCGTCTCTTCGTAGTTCTGCTTCATGCGGTCATAGAGCCGGGCATTGTCGATAGCCAGGGCGGCCAGATCGGCAGTCGCCACCAGAAAGCGCATGTCGTCATCGCCGTAGGTGCGGCGCTGCCCGCTGTAGACCCGCAACACGCCGATTGGGCGGCCGTGGGCGATAAGGGGCACGCTGGCCACCGAGACAATGCCCTCACGCCGCGCTTCCTCCGGATACTGGAAGTTAGCGTCGTGGGTCACATCCGGTAGCTGGGTTGCCTGGCCTTCCAGGATGTTTCGATCCACCGGACTGCGCGCCACCTCGACCGGACCCTTGTTCAGGTAGTCTTCACTAAGGCCGTAGACCGCGCGCATCTCCAGATGCTGGCCATCGGGATCGAGCAGCCGGACTGCGGACGCCTTGGCGCCCACCGCCTTGGCGGCCTCTTCGGTGAGATAGGCGAGTACCTCATTTACGTCGAGACTGCTACTAATACGCAGCGTAATCTGGTACAGTGCGTCAAAGTAGGTGCCGAGCGACATCTCGTATCCCATATTCTTTACTATAGCGAGTAGACACTGCCCGGAAGCTGACCGATACAACAGAATACCGAGGGGGGAGCATGTGAACATCATCTGGCCGTATGGCGCGCGATGGCTGACGCTTGATGAATTACCGAATCTTCGTGACTGGCGTCCGGTGGAGATGCAGGCGCCCCCCAAGCGCATTTCGTCCCGACTGACGAATCGCGCCGGCGAAACGTCCCCGCCGCGCTACGAGTACTGTGCCAACGTTCAGTTGACCGACGAGAGCGGTCACCCGGTCTTCGTAGTGCGCCGTCCGGCGAGGAGAGGACAGTACTCCATAGGTGTTGCCGACGAGGTAAGCGTGACGAAAGGGAGCATCACCGAGTATCTGCTGGTTGATGAGAGTATCGAAACCGTGTCTCAGCTCTGCTCGATCGCCTGCGCTCGGCTCAGTCAAGCGCCGGAAGGCTTGACGCGGATGAGCACAGTCACCGAGGGAACGCTGCCGTCCCCGTGCGGGTCATCGGCGCCCCCACGAGGCGAACCGCAATCTCAGGCCAACACATCCTCTGGATTGACGTCAAAAATCCGCCGTATATAGTCCGGGTTGGATGGACGCACCACCGCGGGCACGCCGACCGCAGTATGAAGCGGTGGCACATCTTTCAGTACCACCGCGCCGGCGCCCACCGTGCTGCAATCACCTATCTTGACGTCACCGAGAACAATGGCCCCGGTGCCAATGAACACGTAGGAGCCGATTTCCGGAGCCTCGTCGCTGTGGCCGTAGCTCGCACCCAAGGTAACGTTATGGTTGATTAACGCCGGGCCGCGGAAGCGCACGTCAACATGGATCACCGTGCCCATCCCGTTGTGCATGAAGATCACATCCTTGGGCACATTCATCATGACCGGCACATCGGAATTGAACGCCACTCTCAACCCAAGGCGAATAAGGTTGGGCAGAATCGGCACTCTCTTTCTGTAGAGATAGTTGCCGATCCGCAATACTCTCGTCATGTAGTTATGTTTATAGTACAGGCGCTCTAATCGCGATCGCGCCATGTTGCCGTTTCAGTCGTACTCATCTGCGCCCGTGTGCTCCCGGCAGTATTGAATAATAGTGTCCATCGTCGCCTAACGGTGACGATGGACACCACATGTTGTACGGTTGATTGTCTTCTCAGGATCAGTTGATTTCGGCCCGGACGCGCATCCTAGACGAAACGCCTCCGCGACAGGAGTGCAACTCCCAGCAGGAGGCTGACGAGCCCGGCAAGCCAGGCGACGCTAAGCGTGCCCAAGGCCGCGTTTGCGCTACTAGCAGCTCCGCCCGTGCGGGCCACGGCGTGGACTCCCAACCCAGGCACTACCTGATAGAAACCTGGCGCGGCAGCCAACGCGGGGCTCCCGATACCGGTACATTGGCCAGTTGAATGGTTCCTCGAAAACAGCATCCCGGTCTTCCAGTGCAATGGCGGTAACAATCCGGTGCGGCGAGGAGTTTGAATCTGAATCCCGAAGCCACCCAATTGAGGGCAAATCAGGCTGGTTCTTCTCACGACGATAACCTCACCTGCCCGGTCCAACGCACCGGCGCCGACCAACTGGGTCGTGGTGCCGGGTATCTGCAAGGAGAACGCTCCCGACGCGGGGATTACCTTGCAGTCAACCGATCCACTGGCGCCGCCTACCGAGGAACACAGGCTGGTGTTCGCCGCAACGCCGGCGGCCATGGCAACCCGACTCGAAGCCAGTGACAGAACTACCGCGGTCAGTAGGCAAGCAACGCCGGCCGAGGCGCTGAATCGCTTCAGGATGGAATCAAATCTCGATTTCGCTTGTCTCGGTTGCATGACGCTCTCCATTGACTCTTTCATCGCAACAACATCCGCACCGCGTCACAGTAACGCAGCCGGCTCTCCCACGGGACACGCATTCTCCTGTACTCAAGTATTCCATGGATACTTCTCCTTGTCTACCGTCTCGTCGACGGCTTGATCAAGCGAACGGAGGTTGAGTCGATTATGATCAACTGAGCAAGAATAGGCACGTTGGCGCGGACTGCCACCTGTGTGGTACTTCCGATGCCGGCAGCCCCCGATAGGTCTACCTCCGCCCCACTCATTGGCGCTACCGGCACGTTGATGGTCCGTGTGCCGGCCTTTCTCACCAACTGTACGAATACGGCACCCGGCGCGGCGGATCGACTGGTAACCGTCAATACCGCGCCTTCACCGCGGTGTGCGGAAAAAGGGAATCGCACGACAGTTCGTGGATGTACGGGATACGCCCGCACCGGTTTCGCCGTGGCTTTTGTCCCGATATGATCATATCGGGTAGTGAGAAAGGCGGCAAGCGCGCACGTGACGACGAAACCGGTAAGAGATAGCAGCCATGGTCCGTGTGCTTTCCCCTGCTGCGGAAACGTTACAAACCCAGCCGGTTTTGCATCGTGAACGTTGGCGTTGTATGTGGCGAATATAGCGCAATCAGTGTGACGCGCCGTCCGGCAGTACGTATCGACATACCGATTACCCAGCAGGCGTGAAGAAGACAGCAGAGCGCCACAACGATATCTCTCCGTATCCGCGTCACCGATCAGAAAGGGGCACACCTCCTCGCGTTCTTGGAGAGAATCGGATACTGCTGTTTCTGTTTCCATTATTAATGCACCCCGTTGAGATCTGCATTGACATGCCACCCTACACCCGACAGGAATTCCACCGATACACCTGCGCTACTGTTGCTGGCGTCTTTCCAGTGCCTTAATCACCGCCTCTTGTATGAGGCGGTGCTCCTGGGCCGCTGCACATGAGGCCCGCTTCAAGATTTCACGGTAATCGCTTAGCAAGAACGTTACCACGGGGTGCTCGGCGATCAGACGAGACACCCCCAAACCGGGTAACGCCGGCTGAAGTCGAAGCGCTGGAGGGAGCTGAGAGCACACCCCGCCCAGCCTCTCGTAGAACAGTGGCTTTAGCCCGTGTGCGGCCATATACAAGTATGTTCCCGCTCTGAGAACCCGCCACGGTGGGTGCCAGCTGTATTCGGCTCGGTCGACCGGATCCACCGGGAACGTCACGCGGGCTAAAGCCACTGATCTACGTGGTCCCGTGAGCCATTTTATCCACTTTGGGACTGGCACACCAGACTGTGACGGAATCGTAATCATTGTGACTCGGTGGTAAGACCGCTGGGAGACGATGAAATGGGAGGCACGGTGTGACTTCCGCACTTGGCTCCATGGTATTCATCCATCCGTCTTTCGCAGCCAAGCGGAACAAGCGTCGGGCAATCCTCACACTCCTCTCATCTTCCCCTACTATGCTCAGGTCGCGATGTGTATTTTGAATCCAGAATAGTCGAGGGAAATTACGGCAATGTCTCTATGAAGGCACGGCAACGCTTGTGAAGTGCATAATTCTTACCGTTGCATGACAACATCACGAGTGATCTAGATATCTTGAACGTGCGTATTTATCCTTGACTATGCACCACTCTCCCACCGTGGATTGGAAGGGAGCGCCGCCGGCTCCAGAGCAAGAAGTTACACCCGCGCAGTGAGGCCTCGATGGCATGAAACTTGCCTAGGCTTAACGAAGGTTCGGAGGTCGGCGAGGGACAAAATCACCGTGCGGGCGGTGGCAACCTCTCTCCGTGCTGTTCGCGAGCAGAGGTGCAGCGCCGCGCAGTCGGAAGAGTAGCAGGAGACATAAGGAGACATGGAGACAATGGAACGACCCGGGATATCGATACTGCCGGACCGGCTGAAGGTTAGCCTCATCATCCCCACGTTGAACGAGGCGAGAAATTTGCCACACGTACTCACCCGAGTACCAGAAGGCATTCATGAAGTTATCGTGGTGGATGGACACTCCACCGACGACACCGTTGATGTAGCACGCCGTCTATGCCCCGACGTGCGGATTCTCTATCAAACAGGCCGCGGGAAGGGCAACGCGCTCATCAGCGGATTCGCCGCCTGCGAAGGCGACATCATCGTCATGCTTGACGCTGATGGCTCAACCGATCCTCAAGAGATTCCGCTCTTTGTCGCCGCGCTGCTGTCCGGCGCGGACTTTGTAAAGGGCTCGCGGTTCTTGCCGGAGGGTGGAAGCGCCGATATCACCAGACTGCGCACCTGGGGAAACCGGGGCTTGAATGCCCTGGTAAACGGATTGTTTGGGACGAACTACACCGATCTCTGCTACGGCTACAACGCCTTCTGGGCGCAGTGTCTGCCGCACATGAATGTAGATTGCGACGGCTTTGAGGTTGAGACGCTCATCAATGTACGGATCGCCAAGGCTGGACTCCGCGTGGTCGAAGTTCCCAGCTTCGAGGAGAGCCGCATTCATGGCGTGAGCAATCTGAACGCGGTCCGCGACGGTTGGCGCGTTCTCAAGACGATCATGTCGGAGCGCCTCGCCCCAAGCCCCCGCTACATACCGGCTGGCCATGCCGGCGTGGGCGTCCAGGAGGGCGAACGCACCGAGGATGGCCGCCGAACAGGTCTCGACCGGCGTAGTGGCCTCGACCGGCGCAGCGGCCTGGAACGCCGAAGACTAGACAGGGGTATGGAAGATCGTCGCAAGGGCAATGGCCTTCGCCAGGCTGATGCCCGCAATCGGATGTACGTGGTGGCTTCGTGACGGTAGACGCCCACAACGTTTCTGTAGTAATCTGCGCCTACACGATGGATCGATGGCGGGATCTAGTCGCCAGTGTGGAGGCGGCATTGAACCAGACCTCTTCACCCGGCGAGGTGATCGTCGTCATCGACTACAATCCAACCTTGCTTGAGCAGGCGCGACGAGAATTATGCAACGTCATCGTTGTGGAAAATAACGAGGCTCACGGACTGGGCGGCGCCCGAAACAGTGGTATGTCGGCCGCCCGTGGCGAGGTTGTCGCCTTTCTGGATGACGACGCCATTGCGAGCCCAGATTGGCTCGAGCAGTTGTGCGCGGGCTACCAGGACGAGGCCGTGGTGGGCGTCGGTGGCGCTACTGAGCCGATGTATGCCTCTGGCCGTCCCTCCTGGTTTCCCGAGGAGTTTGGCTGGGTCGTGGGCTGCGATTATCGGGGAATGCCGGAAGGCATGGCGCCGGTCCGCAATCTCTTCGGCTGCAACATGTCTTTTCGCCGTGACGTCCTCATGGCGGTTGGTGGCTTCCAACTGGGATACGGCTGTGACGAAACCGAACTGTGCATTCGATTACGGAACCAACTACCGGGCAGTGTTCTGCTCTATGCTCCTCAAGCGCGCATCCAGCACCGCGTTCCGCCCAGCAGAGCACGATGGTCGTACTTCCTCTCCCGTTGCTATTTCGAGGGCGGTTCGAAGGCGAATGTGGCGCGGCTGGTGGGTCCAAAGGACGCATTGGCCTCCGAGCGTGCCTATACCTTTCGTACGCTTCCTCTCGGCGTGATGCGCGGCCTGGCTGACACGGTCCTCTCGCGCGATCCGTATGGCTTGGCGCGCGCCGGGGCCATTACCGCCGGTCTGCTGGCCACCACCGCCGGATACGTTCGGGGCCGGGTGCTCACCGCCGTGGGTGTGCCACAGCGCACCGCCGCTAGCTAATGACGCCTCCCGCTCGAGTGCTCGTCACTGGAGCAGCAGGCTACATCGGTAGCGTCGTTTCTGAGTTCCTGCTTGCAGAGGGATACGAGGTGATAGCGCTCGATGATCTACGGCATGGTCATGCCGCCGCCGTACCTCCGGAGGCCCGATTTATCCAGGGGGACATCACCGATGGTCCCTGGCTCAAGCAGGTGCTGCAGGAGAACCCGGTCGACGCGGTGGTTCATCTCGCCGCCGAGGCGCTCATTGACGAGTCGCTCCGCGATCCGGGTCGCTTTTATTCGGTGAATACCTGTGGCGGCCTCAATCTCCTTGAGGCCATGGTGGAAGCCGGCGTGAAGCGTATAGTCTTCTCCTCCACCGCCGCCGTGTACGGCGAGCCGCTAAGCGTGCCTATCCCCGAGGATGCCCCTCATGACCCAGTGAACTCGTACGGTGCATCCAAACTGGCCTTCGAGGGCATGTTGCGCTGGTATCGCTCAGCATACGGCCTCTCCTATATTTCACTGCGCTACTTCAATGCCTGCGGCGCTACCGATCTCCACGGCGAATATCACGTACCGGAAACGCACCTGATTCCCATAGTCTTTGAGGTAGCCACCGGCCAGCGAGACGCTATCCAGCTATTCGGCACGGACTACGATACGCCGGATGGAACGTGCATTCGTGATTACATTCACGTTGCCGATATTGCCCAGGCGCACCTTCTGGCCCTTGCCCATGCCGAGCAGGTGGGCGGCCAGGCGTACAACATGGGCAACAGCAACGGCTACTCGAATCTGGAGGTCATCGAGATGGTGCGGCGCGTAACCGGCCGGCCGATCCCGATAGTAGCCGGTGATCGGCGTCCCGGTGACCCAGCTCGCCTCGTTGCCGACTCAGCACGAATTCGTCAGGACCTGGGTTGGTCACCACGCTACCCCGATCTGGAAGGCATGGTGCGCACCGCCTGGGCGTGGCGGCAGAGCCATCCATCGGGGTATGCGGCATGATCATCTCGCGGACGCCGTTGCGCGTGACCTTCGCCGGCGGAGGGAGCGATCTCTCCGCTTTTTACCGCACAGAACCCGGCGCCGTGGTCACCACGGCTATCAACAAATACATCTACATCAATGTCAATGAAAAGTTCGACAACAAGATACGAGCTAGCTATTCAGTGACCGAGATCGTGAACAGCGCGGATGAACTCAAGAACGAGCTCATTCGCGAGTCATTGAAGCTCACCGAGCAGCGTGGCGCTCTCGAAGTAACCTCAATTTCGGATATACCGTCGGAAGGTACCGGTCTGGGCTCGTCCAGTACCTATACCGTGGGATTGCTCAATGCGTTGCATGCGTTTCATGGCGAACATGCCGGAGCCACACGACTCGCTACCGAGGCTTGTCATGTGGAAATCGACGTGTGTGGCAAGCCGATAGGAAAGCAAGACCAGTACATCGCCGCCTTCGGCGGTCTGCAGTACATCCAGTTCAATTCTGATGAGAGCGTGTTCGTCGATCCGATTATCTGCTCGCCGGCGACGAAGCGTGGATTGCAGGATCACCTGCTCTTGCTCTACACCGGCATGACCAGATCATCCGGCGCGGTGCTTGAGGAGCAAAAACGCAACACTGGAGAGACTGGTCCGCGTCGTGAGGCGTTGCGAAGCATGACGAGCCTGGCTCGCGAACTCCGCGATGCGCTCTACCGTGATGACCTGAGCACCTTTGGCGAAATCCTCCACCAGGGGTGGCTGAGTAAGAGAAGCCTGGCGTCAGGCATCAGCAATCAGCGCATCGACGAGTGGTATGAGTGCGCCCGGAAGCATGGCGCGCTGGGCGGCAAGATTTTGGGAGCCGGCGGCGGCGGTTTTTTGCTACTCTTTGCCCCACCGGAACGCCACCAGGAAATCCGAACGGCACTGTGCGCACTGAAACCAGTGGCGTTTCAATTTGAACCGCAAGGCAGCAAGATAGTTTACGTGGAAGAGGCGAATAGATATGTTTAACCTAGCATTTGACACCAGAAAGGGAATCAAGACGTACTTGAGTACGTTGAGCGCGGTTCTTGATACCCTGTCCGTTGAGGACACGCACGAGATCATCACGTATATTCAGACGGCGTACGAGAATAATCAGCAAATCTTTGTAGTGGGCAACGGGGGGAGCGCGTCTACCGCCTCTCATATGGCCTGTGACCTAGGCAAGACAGTGAGAGGCGTGACCACCGAATACGGCGTGCGACGCATGAGAGCAGTGGCCCTCACCGACAATGTGGCGCTGCTTACCGCCTGGGGAAACGACGCAAGTTACGATGTAGTGTTTTCGGAGCAATTGCGCACCCACGGCAGCCCGAACGATTTACTTATAGTCATCACGGCGAGCGGCAATTCTCCCAACATTGTCGAGGCCGTCAAGGCGGCTCGTGACCTCGGCATGAGATCGGTTGGCCTGCTCGGCTTCTCCGGCGGGAAGGTCAAAGACCTCGTGGATCACAGCGTGGTTGTCGGAAGCAATGACTATGGGCAGGTCGAAGACGCGCATATGGTGCTTACCCACGCGATCACCGCTCACTTTCAACAGGTGTGCCGGAATCAATGACGCTCCGAACCTGCGGATACCTACCGGGCGTTATCCGGTGGCTTCCGGGCGATCAGAAGGTACGAGTTCCCCATACGCCGCAGGAGTGGCGTTCGCTCAAGTTCGGGAACCAGCTGACGATAACGCGCAACAGCGCGAGCCGGAAGCCAGGGATACACCTCAAACGTGGGAAAAAGGAAGCTGGTGTGCTGAATCTCAAATTCCTGGCTGTTCACGAGATCGTGCAGTTCGCGCGGCCAGTAGTTGCGGGCACGCATGAAGTGCCGTCCAATGCGCTGTGGTACCCAGGCGAGGAACGGGATCGGGATGTTCACATTGAGACTACCGATATGCATGCCGTGCCCCTCGAACGGGAATCCACGATTGGGAACCATGATGGCGAGGCGCCCCGCCGGCTTGAGCACCCGGTAGATCTCGCGCAACGTCTGCCGCTCGCTCCGCACGTGCTCCAACACCTCATTGAGCAGGACGCCATCGAACGAAGCGTCGGGAAATGGAAGAGATTCAGCCTCGGCCTGCTGGAACTGCACCGCCGGATTCGCGCGGTGTGCCGAAGCGGCCTCTGCGGTCCGGGCCTCGTCGGGGTCGACTCCCACCGCGCTTTCCACGCCCATTTCCACCAGGGCCACGGTGTATCCGCCGGTTGCACAGCCGCAGTCGAGCCAGCGCCCACGCAACAGACTGAGCTCTTTCAGCTTCCCAAGGCGATACCGCACATTGGAAGGCGCCGCCGTCGAGTCGCCGGGTTCGAACTGCTTGACTATGCGGTCACGGCGTGTGACAGTACTATCACCGCATCAGTTGTTACTCATAGCTGACACAGTTAGATACTAGACGCTCCGCCGGCGGGACACTTTATCGCTCACGACCTCTCCGTATTTTATTTGTGACCGCACGGTATTTTCCCTGGATGGGTGGAGTGGAAGTGCATACCCATGAAGTGGCACGCCGGCTGGCGGCCCTGGGCCATGAGGTAACCGTGCTCACCACCGATGTGAGTGGCGAATTACCAAGAGAGGAGCAGGTCGACGGTATTCACATCAAGCGAGTACGCGCCTGGCCACGAAGGCGTGACTACTATCTTGCTCCCGCCGTCTATCCGGTGATCACCGGTGGCGCCTGGGACCTCGTGCACTGTCAGGGATGGCAAACATTCGTTGCGCCGCTTGCCATGTTTGCCGCGTGGCGGGCTGGTATTCCCTATGCGGTCACTTTCCACACCGGTGGACATTCCTCACGCCTGCGCAACGCAATACGGGGCCTGCAACGCCGGCTGCTGCGACCACTCTTGGCCGGCGCGACTCGGCTGGTGGCAGTCTCGGACTTTGAAGCAGATCTTTTCGCCAACCATTTGCACCTCCCGCGCGAGCAATTTGCCGTTATTCCCAACGGATCTCAACTGGTCATGGAATCGGCTCCCGTGCAGATAGACTCCACGCTGATTCTTTCCGTTGGCCGGCTGGAGCGCTACAAGGGGCACCAACGCGTCATCGCCGCGCTTCCGGAGATCCTCGAACAGTGTCCGGACGCTCACCTCCGCATCCTCGGTAGCGGCCCGTTCGAAGCGGTGCTTCGTCGGCTAGCAGCCGAGTTGGGAGTGGCCGATCGAGTCGAGATCGGAAGCATTCCAGTCGCCGACCGCGGTGGCATGGCACGGACACTCGCCGGGAGTGCGCTTGTGGTGCTCTTGAGCGACTTCGAGGCCCACCCGATCGCCGTGATGGAGGCGCTTGCGTTGGGCCGGCCAGTCCTGGTGACCTACACCTCCGGATTGGCCGAGCTGGCCGACCGCGGTCTGGTGGCCTCGATTCCTCTGGCAAGCACGACCCACGAGATTGCCCAGAGTGTCCTCGAAAACCTACGCCATCCACGACAAGCGGGAAACATAGTTCTTCCCACGTGGGAGGACTGCGTCACCGATCTTCTCGCCGTATACGACCAGGCACTGAGAGAGTCCGCGTGCGTATCCTGATGCTCGCGCAGTTCTATCCACCGGTAGTCGGCGGCGAAGAGCGGCACGTTCAGGGCCTGAGTCGCGAGCTGGTTACCCGGGGACACGACGTGTCGGTGGCTACCCTGGCGCTACCGGGAGAGCCCGAATTCGAAATTGACGCCCGCGTGCGGATCCATCGGATCCGCACAACCATGCAACGGGCCACCTGGGCGTTTACCGACAGCGCGCGCCCGCACGTACCGCCATTCCCCGATCCGGAAGCGAGCGCCGCGCTTCACCGTATCATCACGAAGGAACGACCGGAGATTGTGCACGCCCACAATTGGCTGGTGCATTCATTCCTGCCGCTCAAGGCCTGGAGCGGCGCCAAGCTGGTGATGACGCTGCACGACTACAGTCTGGCCTGCGCTAAGAAGCGGCTGATGTATCGCGGCGCTCCTTGCAGCGGCCCTGGACTAACGAAATGTCTGGGGTGCGCCAGCGACCACTATGGCGCCGTCAAGGGAGTGACCACCACAGTAACCAACTGGGTGATGGGGGCGGTGGAGCGACACGCCGTCGACATGTTTATCGCCGTCAGTCATGCCACGGCCGTGGGCAATGGAATCATTGACCGGAATCTACCGTGCCGCATCATTCCGAACTTTGTTCCGGATGATCTGGGCAAGGAGCGGACTGGAGACGACCCGCGCCTCGCGCAACTCCCCGGCGAGGAGTACCTTCTCTACGTTGGCGACCTATCGCAAGACAAAGGTGTGGATGTGCTGCTGCGGGCCTACTCCGGCCTGAGCGGCGCTCCTCCATTGGTTCTCATCGGGCGCCAGGGCCCGGATGCGCCTCAGCGCTTTCCCGATAACGTGGTTGTTCTAGGTCCATGGCCCAACGATGTTGTGATGGAAAGCCGGTATCGCAGTCTGCTGGCGCTGGCGCCCTCGGTCTGGGATGAACCCTTCGGCATAGTTGTCCTGGAATCGATGGCGGCAGGCAGGCCGGTCATCGCGTCCAACATCGGCGGATTGCCCGACATTGTCGACAATGGGGTAACCGGGCTGCTGGTGCCGCCGGGAAACGCTGAGGCGTTGGCCCACGCGATGGCTTCCTTACTGGCCGATGGAACCCTTCGCGAAACGATGGGCAGTGCCAGCCGGGAGCGTGTCAATCTTTTTCGCGCCAGCGTCGTTGTCCCCCGGATCGAGGCAGTGTATCAGGAAGTCACCGGCGCTTCAACCAAGATGGATACTGTGGCTACTTCGGCGGGGATGGCAAGCCATGTGTGAGCAGTACCGCAAGCGCATGAGTACGCCATGAGCGCGGAACCTACTGTGGACACCCTGGCGGCCGTACCGGTGGCGCCAGTCACCGAAAACGAGGCCACGTATGCGCCTGTCGTGGACATTGGTCATGAGGCGGAATGGGGCTGGCTACCTGCCCTGAGCATCGTGGCCGCCTGCGGTCTGCTGCTCGTGTCTCTAGCCGATACGGCGGCACGAAACGGCATCTTTTGGGCTCAAGTGCTCTTCTGGGTAGGAGTGCTCGTGCTCTTCTTTCCTGTAGCGGCACGGTTGACATCAGCCGATACGCGTCGGGAGAGTATGGGTCTCGTCCTGGTCCTCGGAATCGGCCTCTATATCGTGAAAGTGCTGCACAGCCCTATTGCGTTTACCTTTCACGACGAGTTCGCGCATCTGCGCACGGCACAGGACATCTTTACCAGCGGCCATCTCTTTCATGAAAATCCCCTCCAGCCGGTGAGTGCTCTCTACCCTGACCTCGAGATCGTGACCACCGCACTGGCGCATCTCAGCGGCCTGCCTATCTTTATAGTGGGGCTGATCGTGCTCGGCCTGGCACGGCTACTTCTGGTGCTGGCCTTGTACTTGCTCTTTCTCCAGGTCAGCGGATCGACGCGGGTGGCGGGAATCGGCGCCGCGCTGTACATGGCCAACCCGAATTTCGTCTTTTGGTCAGCGCAATTTTCATACGAGTCCCTCGCGCTGCCCATCGCGGTACTCGTCTTGTACCTTCTGGTTCGCCGCCAGCAGCACTCGGCGCCCGGCCGTTTGGGCCTGACTTTCCTCATATTTCCCTTGCTCGCGGTTGTCATCACAACCCATCACTTGACTTCATATCTCCTGGCGGGGTTTCTCTGCCTCTGGGAGATAGCCGCCTATTGGCTGCGGCGCCGTGGCGCCGTCGATCGAACAAGTCCGGGACTGCTGGCGGTATTGACCCTGGTGGGAAGTGCCGTTTGGCTGATCTATGTAGCGACTATCACGGTTGGCTATCTCGCGCCGCATTTTGAGGGAGCAATTCTCGAGCTCGCGCGGAACATTCTGAGCGGGCAGCTCGCCGGGCGACAACTCTTCCACTCGTCAACGGGAACGGTATCTCCTCTCTGGGAGCGTCTCACCGGTATTGCTTCGGCCGGCTTCATTTTGCTGGCCATGCCGCTCGGTCTCTGGGGCGTGTGGCGTCGGTTCCGGGACCGGGCGATCGCGGTAGTGTTGGTCATTGGCGCGCTGGGGTACCCGGCCAGCCTCGCATTTCGCTTTACCGGACAAGGGTGGGAAATCGCCAACCGAGCGTCGGAATCGCTCTTTGTTGCCCTGAGCTTTGTCTTGGCCGTAGGGACAGTCCATCTCTGGCTGCGCCGTCCGTTCCGGCGGACCCGCTCCCTGGTATTTGTGCTGTGGGCATCAGTTATCTTCACCGGTGGGATTATCGCCGGATGGCCACCCAGTTGGCGCCTCCCCGGCCCCTATTTGGTCGCCGACGGACCCCGATCGATCGATACCCGGAACGTATCCGCCAGCAGATGGGTCCGAGCGTATCTCGGCCCCAATAATCATGTGGCTGCTGATTCGATCGATAACCTACTTCTCGGATCATATGGCGAACAGAACATCGAAATCACACTGAACGGTGGCGTGGACGTCTCGTACCTGTTCCTGGCGACGCAGATTGGCCCCCAAGAACGGGCACTCATCCGTCAGGGCAAAATCCGCTACGCAGTCGTCGATCGTCGACTCACCACCGGGCGGCCCTGGGGCGTCCAATTTGACGGCACGAATCCGAGAATCGACAAGTTCCTCGATCGTCCTGTTGCTCCTCAGCTGTTCACTAAGTTCGACCGCGCCCCAAAGATAAGCCGTATTTTCGATAACGGCGCGATCCAGATCTTTGATGTCGGAGCCATAGCACGTGGCCACTAATTCGCGCGATCTCTATGCGGTCATTGCGCTGGCCATTCTTGCCGCCGCGGTAACTCTCCTCGGCGTGCACGTGTTACTTGTCCGTGCTCTGCTGACCATCCCACTCGTCCTCATCCTTCCCGGCTACGCCATCATGGCCTTGGCCTATCCTGATCCTCAGCAGAGCATGCCGCGCCCCTTTGATGTGAACCCATTTGGCGCCGCTGAGCGCCTCATACTGAGCATCGGTGGCAGTATTGCCGTCACTACCGGTGGTGGCTTTTTGCTCAATGCCACACCGTGGGGCCTCGAGACCAAGCCGTGGGCGCTCCTGTTAGCCGGCACAACTGTATGTGCCGGTCTGGGAGCTCTGGGCCGTCGCCACTACCAACTGCGTACCGTAGTTGCTCAGGCACGCACACGGCTCACGCTGCGCCAGGGGATGCAATTCGGCGTTGCGCTGCTCGTGGTCGTCGCCGCAGTGGGAACTGCCGTACTCGGCGCCCAGCGCCAGGCTTCGACCGGGTTTACCCAGTTTTGGTTGTTGCCGGCCGGCGCATCGACCGGCACGGTGCAGGTTGGAATCATGAGTAATGAGTCAAGTGCTCATCAGTACAACGTCACACTTCGCATCCAGGACCATGCGGTGAAACAGTGGCGCGCTATCTCGTTGTCGCCGGGGAAAACCTGGAAGACTGTGGTCGTGTTGCCTGCTCGTACGTCCGGGCCGGTGCAGGCGCTGCTCTATCGCACGGAACGGCCCAGCGCCGTCTACCAGAGTACGAAGCTGTGGAGTATTGCGGCGCCGGTAGCCTCAACTTCATCGGGGAACGGCGGTCACGTCGGATGAAATTGCCCGCCCGTCTGACCGGTAGCGCAAACCGGCGGATCATCGCCAATGCGTCCTCCCTTGTCGGTACCGCCTCGGCCACCGCCGGGCTTGGTCTGGTCTACTGGTGGTTCGCGGCGCACCGGTTCTCGCCCACCTCAGTGGGGTTGGCGTATGCCGCCATCTCCGCAATGACCTTGCTGGCGGTGATTGCGGCTCTCGGCCTCGGGACTTTGCTCATGGGTGAACTTCCGCGTCAACCTGATCGGCAGGGAGCCTTGATCTCAGCGGCACTCATGCTTGCTGGAGTCACCGGAGGGGTGCTAGGCGTTCTCTTTGCCGTGATCGCCCCACATGTTTCTTCCCAATTGGGGCCAATAGGCGGAAGCGTGGGCACGGTCGTGGTATTTGCCGCCGGCGTCGGACTGACCACCATGACGCTTGTCCTCGACCAAGCGCTGATTGGGCTACTTCGCGGTGGGCTCCAGTTCATACGAAACATTATCTTTGCCTCGACCAAATTTCTTGTGCTGATCGGGGCCGGGCTCTCGCTGACGCACACCAACGGGTTGACGATTTATTCAACCTGGGTGGCGGGAATCCTGGTGTCGTTGGTCTGCTTGCTCCTGTACGCACTACGGGCGGGTCTCCATCTCGGCGCCCTGCGTCACCGATCCCGCGGATTGCGTGGCCTGGGGCGAGCGACGCTCGCCCCACCCGTGTTCCATCTCGTTCTGCAGGTCTCGCGG
>JBPCKK010000083.1:0-3281 GCA_051004335.1 Chloroflexota bacterium | reverse complement strand
CTTCCAGCATTTCGGCTTCTTTCGCCTGCCCTATCGAGTCGGCTTCGTGGATGGCGCGGTCAGTGACTTTCTGAAGCTGATCCGCCGCTCGCTTCTCTTCGTCCTCCGATATGTCCTTGTCCTTCTTCATTTGTCGGAGTTGGTCATTGCTGTAACGCCGCACATTGCGGATGGCAACCTTTGCCTCTTCCACCCGCTTGTGTACCAGCTTGACCAGGTCACGACGCCGCTCCTCCGTCAGTTGCGGAATGACGATGCGGATAGCATTGCCGTCATTGGTCGGGTTGAGACCGAGATCGGACTGTCTCAACGCCTTTTCGATGGATCCAACCGCCGTGCGATCGTACGGCTGCACCAAAAGCTGGCGAGAGTCCGGCGCGGAGATCGAGGCGATGCCCTGCAGCGGCGTCGGCGCTCCGTAGTACTCGACGGTGAGATGCTCGATGATGGAAGGATTGGCCCGTCCGGTGCGGATGGTGCCCAAGTTGGTACGTAGGGCATCCAGACTCTTCGCCATATGGGTATCAGTATCGCGCAGAAGGTCTTGCTCCATACCCGTTACTCCGTAATCGCGAGAACTGCGCCGAGATTGGGCGCGATAAGCGTGCCTATGGCTTCTCCGAGAACTACCCGCTCGATATTGCCGGGAACCAGGTTGAATACCACAATGGGTAACCCGTTTTCCTTGACCAGTGAGATTGCCGTGGCGTCCATCACCTGGAGCTGTAGGTTCAGGGCGTCCATATAATCCAGGGTTGAAAACTTGCGTGCCGCCGGATTGAGCAGTGGGTCGCGGTCGTAAACGCCCTCTACCTTGGTGGCCTTGAGCAACACATCCATGTGCAATTCAACTGCCCGCAACGCCGCCGCTGTATCCGTAGTGAAGTACGGGTTGCCCGTTCCCGCCACGAGGATGACGACCCGGTCTTTCTCCAGGTGTCGTTCCGCGCGCCGCCGGATGAACGGCTCGGCAACTTTATCCATCTCGATGCCGGTGAGGACCCGGGTCGGGATGCCGAGGTTTTCCACGGCATCCTGCAGAACCAATCCGTTCATCACGGTCCCCAGCATGCCGGCGTAGTCAGCCGTGGCTCGGTCCATACCGCGCGCAGCGGCCGCGGCGCCGCGGAAGATGTTGCCACCTCCCACGACAACCGCGATTTTCACGCCCCAACTGTGGATCTGGACGATCTCGCGAGCAATGGATGAAACGACATCGGGGTCGATGCCGAACTCCTGGCGTCCAAGTAACGCCTCCCCGCTCAATTTCAGCAGGATGCGCGGATACTTGATGCGCGCTTGCTCGAGAGTCGCCACTTACGCTCCGATCTGGTAACGCGTGAACCGCTTGATCACTATGTTCTCGCGCGTCTTCGCGGCCAACTCCTGGACCAGCTGCCGCATGGTCTTCGAATCTTCCCGAATGTAGGGCTGCTCTAACAGCACGTGGGCCTGGGTGTACTTCTTCCAGCGTCCCTCGGCGATGCCGTTGGCGATTTTCTCCGGCTTGCCTTCCTTCACCGCCTCGGAGAGGAAGAGGGCCTTGCGATCTTCGATTTCCTGCGCGGGAATATCATCCACCGTCAGATACCGCGGGTCGGTCGCGGCGATCTGGAGCGCAATCTCGTGGGCCAGTTCACGGAACTCCGGCATACGCGCGACAAAGTCGGTCTCGCTGTTGAGTTCAACCAGTACGCCGATCTGTCCTCCCGCATGAATGTACGGTTCGATTAGTCCCTCGCCGGCATCACGGCCTGCCCGCTTTTGCACGCTGGCTGCCCCCCGCTGCTCCAGGAGTTTCCTCGCCTTGTCCAGGTTCCCGTCGGCATCCTGGAGAGCCTTCTTTGCCTCCATGATGCCCGCCCCTGTGTCCTCGCGAAGTCGCTTAATGTCTGCTATGCCTGTGCTTGTAGTTGCCATCTGGTCTCCCTATTCACGTAGCACGATTTGTGCGATTTTGTTTCACTCAGCGGCGTCGGGCGCGACGCCGATCCGCGATGCATCAGCCTGTGGGGGTACATCGCCGCCAAACGCGTCGTATGCTGTCTCGACGAGGTTCGCCGAGGCCGGTGGATCTGCTTCCCATTCGGGTGCATCTTGCCCGCCATCGGCGCCGGCACCCATCGCGTCCTGCTGGAGTTCCGCCGCCGTCTCGACCGTGCCGTCCGGCGCGGTAACAAGCTCCTCCGCGGCTACCGCCTCAATCGAGGCGTCGTATCCTTCCGGCTCGGCAGAGTAGCCCTCGGCGTATTCCTCGGGAACTCCACCTTCTTCGGCTTCTTCCTTGGCAAGCGTACTCTCGCGTTCCTGGGCTCCCTCGCGGGCAGCATCCGCTATTTTGCCGGATAGTAGGCGGACGGCGCGGATCGCGTCGTCATTTGCCGGCACCGCGTAATCCACTTCATCCGGATCCGAGTTGGTGTCGAGCAAGGCAACGACGGGAATGTCCAGCCGGTGCGCCTCGGCAATCGCTATGTGTTCTTTCTTGGTATCCACGATGAAAAGCGCATCAGGAAGACGACGCATGGTGCGGATACCGCCGAGCATCTTGGTAAGTTTGGCGATTTCATCATTCCGTTTCAACTGTTCTTTCTTGGGAAGGCGCTCAAATACGCCGTTCTCGCGCATGCGCTCGAGCTCGTCCAGCCGCCGCAGTCGCTCTTGGATGGTCTGGAAGTTGGTCCAGAGACCACCGAGCCAGCGTTGGTTCACGTAGTACTGTCCGGCGCGCGTCGCCTCTTCGGCCACTGCTTCCTGCGCCTGCTTTTTCGTACCGACGAAGAGGATTTTCCCACCGTCGCGTGTGACGTCCTGGACGTAGTTGTACGCTCGGTCCAACATCGCCACGGTTTTCTGCAGATCGATGATATGGATGCCGTTGCGTTCGGTGTAAATGTACGGTTTCATCTTCGGATTCCAGCGCCTCGTCTGGTGGCCGAAATGCACTCCTGCCTCGAGGAGCTGTTTCATGCCGACAACTGCCATGGGTATGCTCTCCTTTGTTTCTTCCTCCGCGCCGTTCTTCCCCTGGGCACACCACCTAACGAAAGGCGGCAACGTGCCAGAGTCCCGGCGCGTGCGTGGTGTAGGCGCAGAAAAGACCAGCGTCGCCGCTGGTCCTTGCGCCGAATAAGTATACCAGGTATAGCGTGCGGTCTCTCCCCTGATAGCTCCTCTAATGGGAGCCGAGCTGCTGTCGCATTTCACCGAGACTGTCGCGAAACCGATCCAGCTCAATAGCGAGTTCGCCAAGGTCATCCCGGTGTGACGGTGGCGACACT
>JBPCKK010000082.1:0-4323 GCA_051004335.1 Chloroflexota bacterium | reverse complement strand
GAGGGCGTCATTGTCTAGGATGGCGATGCGCAGGTGGCCAAAGGGAGTGTCCACTTCTCCAGGGACCGCGGTGCTCGTCGCCTCGAATCTGACCGTGGTTGGTGGGAATGAGGTTAAAGAGAACCGGCCAGCGACTCGGCGCAGCCAGAGCGCGCCGGTAATCTGCCGGGGAAGGCTGGTGGATCTGGAATCACCGAGCAGAAAGTCTTCTATGCGCCGCAGGAGGGCATGATCCGGCTCGGCGCCGGCGAGACTCGTCACCATGGAATGGAGGGTGAGGTGGCGGAGCGCCGGATGAAGTGCCCGCCACAAGAACAAAGAGGCGCCGATCTCGTCTGACTGCTGCCGTATCGCAAGGGCGCGAAGTGCAATGCTCGCCTCGCTCTGGAGGTAGTCGAAGTCGAGGGCGACGGTCTGTGCCGTTCGCTGTAAAGCCGGAACTATCGATGGTTCTAGGGCTTGGAGCAGCGGTATCACCTGCTGTCGCACGCGGTTTCGCAGGTAAACGGATTCGCGGTTCGTGCTGTCCAGGCGATATCCCTGCCCGGTTTCTTGCAGTGCCGCCAACACCTCGGCCCGTCGCACGCTGAGAAAAGGACGGTACACCTTCCCGCGTCGGGCCCGGATACCACTTAGACCACGAATGCCGGCCCCGCGCAGCAGACGCATGACTACGGTTTCGGCCTGGTCTTCGGCGGTGTGCGCCGTGAGGATGAAGTCCGCCTGGAGGTCTTGACGCATCTTCTCAAGCGACGCGTAACGCAGTTCACGAGCCGCGGTCTGGATGGAAACGTGACGCCTTGCCGCGTAGTCGCGCGTATCGACTTGCTGGACCTGCAGAGCTACGCCCAGATGGGCGCAGAGCAAGCCCACGAACTGTTCGTCGGCATCGGCCTCGGCGCCGCGCAGTCCGTGGTGCACATGCCCGGCGGACACGGTCCAATCAGGACGATCGCCGCGGGCGGCTTGGTAAGCGGTGGACAACAGGGCAACCGAGTCGGCGCCGCCGGATAGCGCGATAAGCAGATGCGCTCGCGCCGGCAGGGAGGCGGCGAGAAGAGCACGATGCAAAGGGTCAGATGTGGTCACCGGTTCATCCTGCCGCACTATACTGCGAAACAAACGAGGCGGAGAATGAGTGTGGGCGAACCAGAAGCGGGCATCGAGTACCGCTGCACGGCGGGACACCCGATCGAAGCAGCAAATCTGGACAGCGAGACGGAGTGTGTGAGCCTCGATAAAGGCGCACGGGTTCGCATCTGCCGCGAGCATGGCTGCCCGATCTCAGCGACGGCGGCGGCTGGATGTCCCGCGGAATCCATGCTCTTGTAATAGGTGATCCGCACCGGCTAGCCGTCCAATCCGCGTACCGCCGGACCGGACTCATGCATGCCTCCGCCGGTCCAGGTATACGTGTCGGTTACAGGCGGCTGGCTTGGGCAGCATAACGGGTCGTTCGGGGCATATGAGCTCGCCTTGACGGTAAACCCACGCGGAGTGGCACGTAAGCGCAGGATGTTGAAGTAGGACTTATGCCAGACGGGACGCGTCTGGGCGTTGAGGAAGGCGTCGATCGCCTGGCAGTATCCATCCGCGCTGCCGGTACACACGCTGTGAAACACCAGGAGAACGGATGCTTCCGGCAGCACCTCCATGATGTGCTGATCGGGAGAGTACAACCTCTGCCGAAGGACTGCCTGATCGCGAGCAACAGCACGGGCCACCTCCGAGTTGGAGAGTGGTCTGGTGGGAGGCGTCAACGTCGCGTGCTCCGGACAGCAACGCGTGACTCTCGGCGTTGCGGCCCTCTGGCTCGAGTTGGAGCAGCCTCCGGCGAGGATCACAAGTGCCACTGCCGCACCGCTCGCTCTGACTTTTTTGCGCCTCTGCCTGTCTACCGGTCCTCTCCTTGGAGTCTCTGCTTAGACGCGACTGCCGCGTACAATGCTAGCGTTCCGTGCAAGCCGTCGCACCGGAACCCGACTACGACGAGAGAAACTTCTGTGACGCGGGCATCGCGCTTCTTACTGTCAGCTAGAGATGTCGAGCAGGCACTTGGGACCGGCGCCGCCGCTGATTCGGCGCGTGAGCATGGCGCGGTACAGGCGATCGGCAGCATCGTCGCCGCTGCCGCACGCGATGCCGCCTATCGCTCGTTTAACGCACGCATTCCTGTGGATGACGTATACCGACCGGTGGCGGTTGGCGAAATGGCACTGCTGTTCGACAACTTGGGTACCGCGGAGAACACTTTTGCTCAGGTAGCGGGCGCCGCGCACCTGAGGGCCAAAGTCGGCGAATGCAAAGTCGCGGTCGAGACCGTCACCGCCGTTAGTGGTCTGGTCTCCTACTGGGCGTTTCTGCAACTCGGACCCAGTATTGTGGTGCTCACCCTCGACACCATGGACCCCCAGGAAGTGTCGATGACCAACTTCCGCGCGCTGGTCACTCGCTGCTCGGAGCTGCTGGAGGCGTAAATTGCGACGATCGGATTTGGCCCACCGGGTCCGGAATTAGGTAGACTGGATTGGCTTGAGAAGAGGGTTATTTCTCTTCGTGGCATGTGCGCCCGTAGCTCAGCTGGATAGAGCGTTAGGTTGCGGACCTAAAGGCCGGGGGTTCGAATCCCTTCGGGCGTACCACCTTCCTCCTCAATAGCCAGCGGCCTGTAGGATAGAGCGCGCTCTCGTCGCCGGGTCGATTACCAGTTCCGGCAGATTGGTCGGTCCCAGCGGAAGGGCTAGATCGACGACGAGGGTGACGATCCGTCTATAGAGGAAGGCGTTTTCGCGGCCCGTTTCCAGCGCTCGACGTACGCGGAGTGGATGGTCGTCTAGGCGCTCGTAGATGGCTTCGAGCGTACCGAACTGGTTGACCAGTGCGGCCGCCGTCTTGGTTCCCACACCGGCAACGCCGGGGATGTTGTCGGAAGGATCGCCGGCAAGAGCCTTCCAGGTGGGAATGCCGTCGGGATTTACACCCACGCGCTCCCTTACCTCCTCCGCATTTCGGACGGGCCGCGGCGGCGTGGCCGGCACCAGTATTTCAATGTTTGGCCGCACCATTTGGAGCAAGTCTCGATCAGTCGACATAATGATCGACGGCACGTTGTATTCAGCTGCTCGTACCGCCAGGGTCGCCATAACATCGTCGGCCTCGTAGCCGGGAACCGACAACACCGGGACACCGACCGTCGGTAAGACGTGGCGCGCCGCCGCCACCTGCCGCTCAAAGCTAGGCGCTTCGTCTCCGCCGAGTGGACCGCGCTGTCCCTGGTATGCCGGATAGAGGAGATGACGAAATGTGGGCGCCTCCGGAACATCTAGCGCTACGACGATACCTGCCGGCCGAAGTTCACGGCCCAGACGGAGAATCAGTGACAACATTCCGTAGAGCGCGTTGATCGGTCGTCCCTCACTGTCAACTACCGAGGCAGGTATGCTGCGGAACGAGCGGTACAGTAGGTTGTGCCCGTCGAGCAGGAGAATTGTCACGCGGACGTTCCTTTCCTAAGAGCCGGCACGCTTAAGTATCCCAGTAGACAGGAGCGTGCTCACATAGGATCGCGCTGAATACGTAAGGAAGTGTGCCAAGTGGATGAAGACGCCGTTGTTTCTTCCGAGTGGGTCAGCGAGCACCTCGACGATCCGTCGGTGGTACTCGTCGATACGCGCCTGCCGAATTTTTACACACAGGCCCACCTCCCGGGGGCAGTGAATCTACCGACGCTCATGTTGTCGCTCGCCGGGCCGGTGAGCATTGACGGTGTACCGGCGCCTGGCCCACTGGCACAGCGATTGGGACATCTGGGCATCACGGCGGACAGCCACATCGTGCTGTACGATGACGGACGCGGCGCCGATGCGGCTCGGCTCTATTGGATCTTGAAACTGTACCGTCATCGGCACGTCTCTGTCCTGGATGGTGGTATTACCAAATGGCGACACGACGGAAACGACTGGGAGTATTCAACCGGGACGCCTGAGCCGGCCAGTTACGAAATCGCCGCACTAGATCGTGAGCAATTGGCCACGACTGATGAGGTGCGCACCGCGCTGGACGATCCCAATACGGTCATCGTGGACGTGCGCTCTCCGGCTGAATTTCTGGGAATTGATCTGCGGGCACAACGAGCAGGGCACATTCCCGGAGCCGTAAACGTCGATTGGACCAACAATCTGGAGGAGGACGAGAACGGCATCACCCAAGCCCGCGGAGCGAACGATCTGCGCGACCTCTATGCCGCCGGTGGTGTCACCCCGGAGCGCACGGTGATCGTACATTGCCAGTCGGGCGACCGGTCATCCGCGGCGTATCTAGCAC
>JBPCKK010000081.1:0-10427 GCA_051004335.1 Chloroflexota bacterium | reverse complement strand
AATCGAAGACCGCCGGCGCCATGAAGCTTGCCACGAAGCGGCGCCAGACGAGGGTGTACAGTTTGAGTTGATCGGGCGTCAGATAGCCGGCAAGGTCTCCCGGCAGGCGACTCACCTCCGTAGGCCGTATCGCTTCATGCGCCCCTTGCACGCCCGCTTTTTGCTTGGATTTGGGACCGGGACCAACGTATTTAGTCCCAAAGCGCTCAGCAATGAACCCACGCACCGCCTTCTGTGCTTCGTCGGAGACGCGCGTCGAGTCGGTACGCATGTACGTGATCAAGCCAGTGCGACCCTCGCCCAAGTCGATACCTTCGTACAGCTCCTGTGCCACCTTCATTGTCTTCTTGGGAGAGAAACGCAGACGAGTGGAGGAATCCTGCTGCATGGAACTGGTGCTGAATGGCGCGGGCGCCATGCTCTTTGTCTTCTTGCGCTCGACTTTGGCGACGCGGTAGGCAACGCCATCCAAAGCGATAAGGATGGCATCCATTTCCTCCCCGCTGCCGATGCGCAGCTTCTCTTTTTCGCTCTGGTCGAGACGGCGCAGCAACTCAGCGTGGAAGGTTTTGCGGTCTTTTTGCTTGCTGAGTTGCGCGGTGAGCGTCCAATACTCCTCGGGCACGAATGCTCGGATGGCCTCCTCACGATCGACGACGAGGCGCACGGCCACGGACTGAACGCGTCCGGCACTCGTGTGTTTCTGCACACGCCGCCAGAGCAGCGGACTGATCTTGTAACCCACCAGGCGGTCGAGGATACGCCGTGCTTGCTGGGCATCCACAAGGTGCTCATCAATATCACGCGGGTGCTCGATGGCCTCGCGCACCGCGTTCCGTGTAATCTCGTTGAACACGGCGCGACGGGCGTGGGGAATCTCCAGCGCTCTGGCCAGATGTGCGCTGATCGCCTCACCCTCCCGGTCAGGGTCGGGGGCCAGATAGACCTCTTTTGCGAGGCGGCTTGCCCGGCGCAACTCGAGCAGGACCTTTTCCTTGCCGGGAATTACAACGTATTTAGGGGTAAAGTTGCGCCGGGTATCGACGCCTAGGCCCTTGGCCGGGAGGTCGATGACGTGACCGACGGATGCCAGGACCTGATAATCGGGCCCCAGAAACTTTTCTATGGTTTTAGCTTTTGACGGTGATTCAACGATCACCAATTTAGAAGGCAAGAGGATCTCCAGGTGCGGAAAGTTGACCACAGTGTAGCAAACAATGGGATTATGACGGTCACGCTTCCACCGGCTGTGGCTGCCTCAGCGAGGCACGCAACTCGGCCATGTTGGTAAGAATCGTCTGAATGGCGCTGAGCCAGTCGTCGCCCAAGTTTGGTCGGGGGATGCGCAGCACGTTGGTATTGATGCGCGCTTCGCTGCCGTAAGCGCGGTACAACGCTACCCGATCATACAGACCATTCGGTTCGGCACGGATGTGCAGGATCTCCGGACTTAATGAAACCGACGTAACGTGCGCCCGCTGTGCCGCTAGCTTGACCCGAACCGACGTGAGCAGATTGTTGGCCGGTGTGGGCAACGCACCGAAGCGATCCACCATCTCGGCGGCTATGGAATCGAGAGCATCATCGCTATCGATCGCAGCTAGCCGTCGGTAGAGCGTAAGACGCTCCGCCTCGTTACCCACGTATTCGGCGGGAAGGTAGGTGGTGAGTGGGAGATCGATGGTAACCGGGCTCGCTTCCTGTGACGGCATGCCGCGCATACGTTCCACTGCCTCGCCGATCATACGGGTGTACAGGTCAAAGCCGATGGCCGCCGCCTGCCCGCTCTGCTCGGCACCCAGTAGATTGCCCACCCCGCGAATCTCCAGGTCTTTCATCGCAACGCTCATACCGGCGCCCAGTTCCTGCGCCTCGAATACCGCCTCCAGCCGGCGCATGGCGTCATGACTGAGGTGGACGTCACGCGGGTACAGCAAGTAGGCGTATGCCTGGTTGGCGCTTCGTCCCACGCGACCCCGCAGCTGGTAGAGCTGGGTGAGGCCCAGGCGCTGTGCGTTGTTCACGATGATTGTGTTGACATTGGGAATATCCAGGCCGTTTTCGATGATGGTGCTGCAGAGGAGGACATCTGCCTCGTGATGAGCGAACTTCATCATCACTCCCTCCAGCAGGCTCTCATCCATCTGCCCATGGCCGACTAGTAAGCGCGCCTCGGGAACCAGTCGTCGGATTTTTTCCGCCATGGCGTCGATGGTGGCCACCTTGTTGTGGACAATGTACACCTGGCCGCCGCGGTCAAGCTCGCGCAGGATCGCTTCACGAATAAGACGATCTTCAGTCGGTTGCAGATACGTCTTAATAGGAAGACGCCCCTCCGGCGGTGTCTCGATCACACTGATTTCCCGGATGCCAACCAAGCCCATATGCAGTGTGCGGGGAATGGGCGTCGCGGTGAGGGTAAGCACGTCCACCGCCTCGCGCATCTTGCGTAGTTGCTCTTTGTGACGCACGCCGAAGCGCTGTTCTTCATCGACGATGAACAACCCGAGATTCTTGAACGAAACGTCCTTACTGAGCAGACGGTGCGTGCCGATGATGATGTCGACCTCACCTGCGGCTAAACGACGAAGTGTGTCCCGGAGTTGACTTGCGGAGCGGAAACGGCTCAGCACCTCGACAGTCACGGGGAAGTCGGCGAAGCGCTCGGAGAACGTTTCGAAGTGCTGTTGGGCGAGGATGGTGGTGGGTACCAACACCGCGACTTGCGTCCCGTCCATCAACGCCTTGAAGGCGGCGCGTACCGCGACTTCGGTCTTTCCGTAGCCCACGTCGGCGCAGACGAGCCGGTCCATGGGACGTGGCTCCTCCATATCCGCCTTCACCTCGGCGATGGCTTGCAACTGGTCGGGAGTCTCGGGGAAGGCAAAGGCAGACTCCAGCTCGTGCTGCCAAGGTGTATCGACAGCGAAGCCGTGCGCTGGACGCGCCATGCGCTTGGCGTAGACATCGATAAGTTCGCGGGCTATATCATCCGCCGCCTTCTTGGCTCGTGCCCGGGCTCGTTGCCACTCGCCGCCGCCGAGCTTGTTGAGTTGCGGCGGCGTTTCTCCGCTGCCGATATAGCGAGTGAGACGCTCGAGTTGATCGGTCGGCACATAGACCCGATCACTGCCGGCGTACTGCACAAGCCCATATTCCCGTTCCACGCCGTCCAGTGCCATGCGGGTGATTCCCCCGAAGCGGCCGATGCCGTGCTCCAGATGGACTACGTAGTCACCCGGTGAGAACTGAGCGAAAAACGAATCGCGAGCCGGCCGGCGCTGTCGCACCACCGGGCGGGTGAGCGAACGCCCGAATAGTTCGTGGTCGCCGAGGATCTGTAATGACGCGGAGGGAAGGCGCCAGCCCTCCGCAATCGGCGCCGGCAGCAAGTAAAGTCCGGCGGACGGCAGCTTCGCCAGCGACGAAACACGCGCCACCGGGATGCTCTCCTCGTCCAGCAGTTCGGCAAGGCGCTCGTACTGTTGCGCGGCAAGTACAGTAGTGCCGGTCTCGCGTTGACGCAAGTCGCTCAGCGCGGCACGCACTCGACCGCCGTACAGCTTGGCCGGTGAGAACAATTCAGACCAGTCAAGGGAAGTTTCGTCGCCGCTGCCCGGCAGCCACTCCAGCAGATCAGCTTCCCGTAGCGCGGCAATGACATGTTTTGGGTCGATCAACGCCGGCTCCAGATCGGGCGGCAGGATGCCGCTCGCTACCATGCCATCCTGTACTTCGGCGGCTTGTGACCACAGATCCTGCAAAGTCTGCCGCACAGATTCCGCGTCGTCGGCGATAACTAAGGTGCCCGGAGGCGCCACCTGGGCAAGAGATTTGCTCTCCGGCTGCAAATAGGGACCGAGGAGCGCGAGGTCCTCAATTGACGCGCCTGCCTCCAGGCGACACAGATCGTTCATCCACGCGGTCTCCGCTTCAGCCGTGAGTGTCGAGGTATCGAGTGCCATAAGCCGTTCGAGCGCGCGCAGACGCGCGTCCTCATCGATCGTGGCGATCGGCTGCACGATCACGCTCTCTATAGGATGCAGCGAGCGTTGCGTAGCGGGGTCGAAGGAACGCATAGACTCGATCTCGCGGCCGAAGAGTTCGAGTCGAACCGGATGATCCGCCCCCGCCGGAAAGATGTCGATGACCCCGCCGCGGCGCGCGAACGTGCCCGGCTCCTCAACTTGTGGAACCGAGGCATAGCCGCGATCCACCAGGCCGGTCAACACGCCATCAACGTCAATCTGAGTTTCCCGAACAAGGGCTATCTCCTGAACAGCCTCGCCGGCGGAGGTGGCCAGCGGCTGGAGCAGCGCACGCGCCGGCGCCACGACCACGCTCACGTCGCCACGCAACAAATCGCGAGCAGCACTCTCGCGTTGAGCCAGCACGGTGCGGTCGAGGCGAACGCGTTCGTAGGGCAACGCCTCGATAGCCGGGAACAACGCCACGGGACCATCGGTCCAGACTGCCAGCTCGTGAACCAGGTCCTCGGCGGCTTGCGGGTGCGCGGTCACGAGAATGAGCGGTCCCGCGTGGTTACGCTGCAGTGCGGCGGAAACCACCGGCTTGGCCGCGTTCAGCAATCCGTGAGCACGGGCGGGAGTTGTGATAGAGCGTAGGGGATCAAGTCGAGCGACGAGATCAGTGATACCAGTTAGTTGCATGTAGTCCAGTCAAGAATGAAAAAGGAAGCGCGGAGTGCTTGTCTCCGCGCTTCCCTATTATAGACAAAATTGGGGCTTTGGGGATACTCTTTACTCAGGAGACCTCGCGAATACGGACCCGGGAGAGGTCGGAAATCGAAGGAATCTCGACATCCTCGATCGATTCCAGATGCTCGCGCCACAGCTCGGGGTCCCACAACTCCAGCCGGTTGAACATGCCCACGATAACGGCGCGCTTCTCAATCTTGGCGTGGGTAAGCAAAGGCGCGGGGATAGTTACCCGCTTGAGCGTATCGACCTCGGAGAGCTGTGCATCGGTCAGGACACGGTGCATGAACAGGCGCTTCTCATCGTCGTCCATGGTGCGGTAGGCTTCGCTGAGGACGGCCTTCCAGGTCTCCAGGTCGTAGAGAAAGAGGCAGCCGGGTTCCCCCTTGAGGATCATCACCTTGCTCCAATCGATCTCGTCGACGGAGACAAGGAGATGGCCGGGGACAGAAAGCCTGCCCTTGTGATCGACCGTCCGCTCGTACTCACCGAAATACACGGCGTGCACACCTCATGGCTGGTAAATGGGACGGAGGGGGTATGGCAAGTATAGACGAGGCGGACGGGTTGGTCAACGTGAACCCGCCCCAAAAGGTCAATACTTGGCACAGCGTAGGATGCTGAATCTGTTAGCGTAAGGGCGAACCACTTATATGGCTAATAGGTTACCGACGAACGCAGGTCAGACAGTGCAAGTCCACCGCATTGCTCCCCTCGTGGCTGCCATCGTTATCGGATTGGGCTCATTCCCAATCCATGCCGCTACTGCAAGTGGCACTGGCGGCGTCACGGTCCGCTCGGCACACGCTGCCAAACCGGTGCGTCAGGGTCTGTTTATGAACCCGCACTGCTTTGTGTCAGGCCGCCGAGCGTCCGCCCATGTCACTCTCACTCATACGGGTCCGCATGCCCGAGTGGAATTCATTTGGGCTCCAAAGACGGGGATTTTTCTTGGACCGGGTTTTGGTCCCGGAATTTTCCGGTCCAATGCCGTCGGCGTAGTTCGCTTTGTTGCCGTATCGCCGAGTTACTACGGACGCGGTGCCCAGGGTACATGGGTTCTCGCTGCGGAATGGCCGAAGGCAGAGCACGCGTTTGTCAGGACCACGTTCAGGGTTGTCGCCGACGCCGGCATGTGTTGAGACGATAGAGAGTGATTAATGACACGATTGCATAGGCATGTAGAACTACACCCTGACCTCGCTCAATATTCAAAATAAATCGGGTACGACCTTGGAAACCACGGGCGGCAGGACAACTGATCATTACAGTGAAACGTGGAACAAGTGCGGTTGATTGCGACCTGAGTAGGTTGCACGGGACACTATGGAACCCGTTCAGACAGAACGGCATCGAAGCGGTCGATGGAAAGCGCTGAGGTCCACCTCCTACATCTTCATCATCCCCTTGGGGATGCGCATCTTTCCCGAAGTTAGCTGCTTCATCATCTTCTGCATGTCCTTGAACTGATTCAGTAGCTGATTGACCTCCTGGACTGACGTGCCACTGCCGCGCGCTATGCGCTTGCGCCGGCTGCCGTCGATCGAGTTGGGCTGATGCCGCTCCGACATCGTCATCGAGGTGATGATGGCCTCGACGCGCTTGATGTGCTTGTCATCCATGTCGGGCATGCCGCCCATCTGCTTGGTCATGCCACGGACACCGGGAATCATCTCCATGATCTGGCTCAGCGGCCCCATCTTGCGGACTTGCTGCATCTGTTGGAGAAAGTCATCCAGGTCAAAGGTTGCCGTTCGCATTTTCTTGGTGAGCCGGTTTGCCTCATCCTCGGTGATATTGGCCTGCGCCTTTTCGATGAGGGTGAGCACATCGCCCATGCCGAGGATACGCTGCGCCAGACGATCCGGATAGAACGGCTCCAGCGCGTCGGTCTTTTCGCCGGTCCCAATGAACTTGATGGGCACGCCGGTGACCTGGCGGATGGACAGCGCGGCGCCACCACGAGCATCGCCATCCATCTTGGTGAGGATCATTCCGGTAAGCTTCACCGCCGCGTGAAAGGCCTCGGCGGCGCGTACCGCGTCCTGGCCGGTCATAGCATCGGCCACTAGCAGAACCTCATGCGGCTTCACCCGTGCTTCAATCTGCTGCAGCTCGCGCATCATGTCTTCATCAATGTGCAGGCGGCCGGCGGTGTCGAGGATCACCACGGTATTGGCATTGCGACGGGCGTGCTGCACCGCATTGGCGGCGATGCTTACCGGGTCGGCCTTAGTTCCCTCGCTGTAGACCGGCAAGGTCAGTTGCTTGCCCAGGGAGATCAGCTGGTCGATGGCGGCCGGTCGGTAGATATCGAGAGCGGCGAGTAGCGGGTGCTGGCCCTGCTTCCGCAGCATATGCGCCAGCTTTGCGGTGGCCGTGGTTTTGCCCGCGCCCTGCAGTCCGCAGAGGAGAATGATCGCCGGCGGCGTGTCGCTGACGTTCAGACGGGCAGCGTCTCCCAGGATACTGAGCAACTCCTCGTGGACAATCTTGACCACCTGCTGCGCCGGACTGAGGCTTTGCAGCACCTCGCCACCAATGGCGCGTTCCTTCACGTGGGATATGAACTCCTTGACCACCTTGAAGTTCACGTCCGCTTCAAGGAGCGACATGCGAATCTCACGCATCGCCTGGTCCACGTCGCGTTCGGTAAGGGTGCCCTTGCCACGGAGGCCGGTAAATATGTCGGTCAATCGATCAGATAGTGCTTCGAACATGCTGTGTCTCCGGCCCTCTACGGGACAGCCGGAACCCCCTTTACTCGAATAGAGCGTTGACGAACTCAAGGTGGTCAAATGGAGCGAAGTCGTCCATTTTTTCGCCGGTGCCGATGAACCAGATAGGCACCTTCAACTCATGGTGGACCGCAAAGGCAACGCCGCCCTTCGCCGTGCCGTCAAGCTTGGCCAGAATAATTCCGTCGACCTGCACACTCTGCAGAAAGCTCTTGGCTTGCAGAATCGCATTCTGACCAGTCGTCGCGTCCAGCACCAGCAGGGAAACCATGGGCGCGTTTGGGCTGGCTTTATGGGCAACACGCTTGATCTTCTGCAACTCTTCCATGAGGTTGAACTTGGTATGCAGTCGACCGGCGGTGTCTACCAGTACAAAATCGCTGCCCCGTGCCTGCGCCGCTTTCACCGCATCGAAGACCACGGCGCCGGGATCAGCATCGGGCTGATGGGCGACGATTGGGGCGCGCACTCGCTCGCTCCAGATGCGGAGTTGGTCAATAGCCGCCGCGCGGAAAGTGTCGGCGGCGGCCAGTAGCACCGACCGATCGCGTCGTTCCAGGAAGCGCGCCAGCTTGGCGACGCTCGTCGTCTTTCCCGACCCGTTCACTCCCACGATAAGGACTATGCTCCCCGCCGGCATCTCTTCCAGCGGCTGGTACTCGTCCACCCCGAGGATGGCGACCATCTGCCGGCGCACCGCGGTCTCCGCTTCGACTGCCGTCTTGAGCTCGAGTCGAGCTACCTCTTTGCGCGCCCCCTCCACGAGGGTCAGCGCGGTCACCGGCCCCACATCGGCCTGGATCAGCAGGTCTTCGAGCTCTTCCCAAGTCTCATCAGTAATGATCTGCTCGCGAAACAACCCGGAGATTTTGCCGAAGACGCCTTCGCGCGTCTTGCGTACCGCCTGATCAATTTGTTCGCGTTCCTCGGCCTCCTCGGCCGCTTGACGTTCGCGCCGGAAAAGTCTCATTAACGTCCTTATGGAATGGGCAACACCACCCGGACGGGCGCGCGTTACTCAACAGATTTCAAACCTAATTGTATCAGCGTGGGGTAGCCATTAATCCGGCGATAGACGCATTCCAACGCGTAACAGACGGCAGGCGCGCATGGCGGCTTCGGTGATGAGACGCGCGCTTTCCGCTACCGCTCGTTCGATCGGCATGGGGCGGTTCACTGTGCCGATGATGGCGTCGAGCCCATGGTCAAAGACTACGTGGTAGTCGCGACCGGTGCTACCCACAATGGCAACGCACGGGATGCCAAACCGATGAGCAAGCTGGGCCACGGCCAACGGCGCCTTGCCGGAGAGGTCCTGGCGGTCCATACGGCCCTCCCCAGTGAAGACGAGCTGAGCGTCACGCATACGTTCTTCCAGATTGATGGCGCGGAAGACAATATCCACACCGGGGCGCAGTGTGGCGCCGCCAAACGCGATGAGACCCGCGCCAAGGCCACCGGCCGCGCCCGAACCAGGAATATCGGCAACGTCGACTCCCATGTCTCGCTTCAGGACTTTGGCGAAATGGCGCAGCGTATCATCCAGCTGCTCCGCCATGAGATAGTCCGCTCCCTTTTGCGGGCCATAGATGTAGCTTGCGCCATTCGGCCCGACCAGGGGATTGTTTACGTCGCAGGCCACTTCGATCTCAACGGCGTGTAGGCGTGGGTCCAAATCGGTTGTATCGATGTGATGCAGGTGACGCAGCGCGCCGCCGCCCAGGGCAATCTCCTGACCGTGCTCATCCAGGAACTGGGCGCCGAGGGCGCGGGCCATGCCGGCGCCGCCATCATTGGTGGCGCTGCCGCCGACGCCGATGATGAGGCGCTGCATTCCTAGATCGAGGGCATGCCGGATAAGTTCGCCGGTACCGTAGCTCGTCGTCCGCAGCGGATTGCGTTCGTTACGGCGAATCAATGGAAGTCCGGAGGCCGCCGCGATCTCGATGACGCCAACCTGATTCCCACCGAGCACGCCCCAGGTGGCATTGACCGGTTGTTCGAGCGGCCCCAACACACGGGTGGTAACTGTTCGACCGCGACTCGCCTGCACCAGTGCTCGCACCGTGCCTTCACCCCCGTCAGCTACCGGTACTAAATCGAGGCGCGCGTGGGGAAACACCTGGCTGACTCCGCGGCTGATAGCGTGGGCTACGTGCGGGGCATCCAGGCTTCCTTTGAATGCCTGGGGGGCTATGACGATTTTCATGGGCGTGATTGAGCCAGGAGGTAGTGTGGGTTCGCGCTTCGGCGATTCTCGGTCGTCTGGATCCTGCTGATCGCTGCGCGAGGACCTAAAGGGGGGGCATCGCCGGGGACCCTCGCCGCTCTCGGGTCAGACGACGTAGGGGAGATCTGCGTTCGCCCGTCGCTGTCATTGCAGCTCCTAGAACTGGGGCAGGCACATCGGGGAGACACGCCGCCAGGGGAAGTGGCGGGTGAACGCAGGTCACCCCTACTAGTGCCTAACTCATGCGGAGGAAGTCCGGTGACGGGACCCTTTCCTTCACATTCTGGGCAATGATCAAATGGGCACGGGCCGCCTGCGGGCGGGCCCAGCAGGGGCTCGGCCCCTACCGAATACATGTCATTGGCAGCCTCACTAGGAGACTGTGGCGGCTGCAGCGAGATCGAGTGACTGGAGATACTGCCGAAACGCTGGCCCGAGAACGGGATCGTCCAGCGCCAGTTCAACGGTCGCTCGCAGGAAGTCCAGCTTGTTGCCCGCGTCGTAGCGCCGGCCCTCAAAGGCATAGGCGTAGGCCGGCCGCTGTGCCATCAGTTGGAGGACGGCATCCGCCAGGTAGATCTCACCGCTCGGCCCGATTTGGCTAGCCTCCAACAGCTGGAAAATGTCCGGAGTGAGGACGTAGCCACCGAGTTGGGCCAGATCGGACGGCGATTGTGAGCGCTCCGGCTTCTCGACCATTGTGATTGCCCGCATGACCGGTCCATTCGTGGGCTCGCCGGG
>JBPCKK010000080.1:0-7400 GCA_051004335.1 Chloroflexota bacterium | reverse complement strand
GCCCACTACGCCCACACCACGCGTGCCGCCGTCGACCGCTGCCGGTACTGCGTGGACTACGAACGAACCTTGCCGATCTACGTCCTATCCGGCGCGATGAAACCAATCTTCCCGCGGTTGTGGCCCTCGCTCAAGAGCTATAGCTGAGTACTGTGGCCGTCATCGCGCGTCACTTCCACACACGGGGTCTATTCCCGACTCTATCGCCTACGCTCGGTACAATCAATTGAGCCGCTGATGAACGACGACCACCGGATTCAGCGTCCTGTGTCTGGACCCTTCGGCATGGGATGGCAAGGTTATCTCGTCCTCGCCATCATCATCGTTGGCACTGCCCTCTTCGCGGCGACGCGGAACGACTGGGCTTCCATGCTTACCTTTGCTCTCGTTCTCCCGCTCGTCATGATTACTCTTATTCACGTTCTGATTCGATTCTGGCGGGACGAGTCACAGATCCATGACAAGAGCAGAGGACCAAGGCAAGACGTAGATCTCCTTGCCTTCCTCGCCCGCACCAATCCCTTTATGTTCCTCGTCTTCGGTGCTCTCAGCCGGGGCGTGGACGACGAACGATACCAGGAGCTCCTCCGGTCCGGACTATACGCGATGGGGAGGCACGGCTACCTCATTGCACTGATGGTCATTCTCGGCCCTCTGATTCTCGTCCTCATCATTGTCGCCGCCACCGGCCAAATTCCGACGCACAGTGCTCCGCACTTCCCTTGAAGTTGCACTTGCACATCGTTCCCATATAGGTTCAGGTTCGTATTGGGCCAGGCAGCCACGCTACTCGGACACATGTCCGACTACTGCGCATCCCTAGACGGCCCTATACTGGGCTCGGAGATGGCTCCCGAGGCACCCACTCCCTGATCGGACGTGCATGGCTGCTAGTGGGGACGGGGACGCCTCATGGACTCCTGATCCGAGAAAGTCAGGAAGGTAGCTATGGACCAAAGAGACGCTGTCGACGTATTCAACGACCCACTGGCGCAGGAACTATTTGGAGTCTGCTATCCTTGCTCGGCTGGCGTATATCGGAAATGATGGCAGCCCTCGCGTCATCCCGCTTGGGTTCCATTGGACCGGCCGTGAGATCGTGGTCTGCACAGCGTCCAGTTCACCTAAGGTTCGGGCGTTACAGGCAAACAGGCACGTGGCCTTGACCATCGACACAGAGCAGCAACCGCCCAAGCAATTGCTGGTCCGAGGGACGGTGAGTCTTGAAGTCGTCGACGGGGTTCCACTTGAATACATCCTGGCTGCAGAAAAGATACTCCCGGAAGATCAGTGGGACCAGTTTGCTGAGCAAGTGCGCGGCATCTACAAGCAGATGGCGTGAATCACGATAGTGCCTACCTGGGCCAGAGTCTTTGACTTTGCGACGGGGCGAGTGCCAACCTTTCTGCAGCGGTTGGTAGACGAGAGATCGGCAGCGGTCGACGCCTACGTGGCAGCAGCCCAGCGAACAACCAACCTTCCGCAACAGCGCTACCTCCGCGTCCGAGCCGCCCGCATCACAGACGATGAGTGAGGTGTGGGCCGTCGTTAACCCAATCCGTAGAATGCGTAGAAGTGATCGATGGAGCAGTAGGGCGCGATTACCGGGAGCGGGAAGCTGCTCAGCAGCTCTTTGGGTGCCTGCACGTTTGCCAGACCATACGAGCCGATTCCGGACGCAGATTCCCGGCTCGGGCGAGGAACTGGCCCCACAGCGACATGAATTGCAGTTCGGGCTGAACCGGGATGAGGCTCCGTACGTACTCGGGAGGGAAGAGCCGGCAGTATGCTGGGAGGTTGGACATCCAGGATCTCCAGCGTACCACTTCTGCCTCTGGAAGCTCGCGCCGGATATCGGCAAACATCGCGGCCAGCTCCCGCCGCCGTACCGGCTCTCGCGCTCTGCTCAATAGCCCCAACCCCGAGTCATCGCGATTGCCGAAGTGGAAGCGGATGGCGCAAGTCTCCGCTTCATAGTGGTAGGAGAAGCAGTCATAGGAAGAGGCATGGTATTCGCGGGCGTGCGCAAGATAAAAGGCATGCGTACACGATTCGGGATCGGCTGCCTGGCAATACCCGGTCAGAAACTCTTGCCACACCGGGTGGTAAGGATCGAACGATCGGTCCAGGCCCAGCTTTAGGTAGAGGGGGTCGAAGTGAGGAGTGCCTCCTCGATCGGCAAACCGGTGTTTTCCGCCACACGTATGGCGAAGCTCAACACGAGTTCGACAAACGCTCGGGACTATCTCATGGATCAAGGATAGTCGCTTATACGAGAATAGCCGTATGCCCGCATTCAAGCGCAAGGTCGTCGACTACATTACCCTCGGCGATTGCCTGCTCGTCTTCAGGCATCCAGACGCGCCTGAGGCGGGCATCCAGGTGCCGGCCGGGACTGTAGAGGAGGGTGAGGACTCGCACGCGGCAGTGCTCCGCGAGGCCACCGAGGAGACGGGCCTCACGGGCCTGAAAATCGCTAGCTTTCTCGGTGAGCAGAGGCGTGACATGGCGGACTATGGCCGGGATGAGATTCAGCTACGCAGCTTGTACCATGTACGCTGCTCCACTGATCCTCCGGCTAGCTGGCGCCGCTACGAACTCCACCCATCTGATGGCAATAACAGGCCGATCGAGTTCGATCTCTTCTGGGTGCAGGCGCCGAATGAGATACCGGACTTGGTTGGCGATCAGGGGGCAAAGCTGCCCCAATTGCTGATTGAGTTGGAACGGGGGAACAATGTCGGCTGAGGCAAGAGGCATGGAAGAAACCGAAGCCGGCAGCGCGACTGGAGATGAACTGCTGTCGCGCCAAAACGCATTGCAGGTGGAAGCGCATCGAGTGCTGAATGAGCTGGACGTCATGGCGGTACTGAGCCGGATGGGCCAGACGTCTATAGTTGGCAGTCTGGCTCTCGGACTCATGGTCTGGCGCGACATCGACATCGAGGTGCAATGTGAGCGCCTCAACTCCGATCTGGCCTTCCAAGCCGTACGGCCGCTGATCTCTCATTCGGGTGTATACCGGCTTACGTACCATGACTGGACCGGTTCGCGCGCCACCCCAGACTGGCCGGAGGGCTACTACTGGGGTGTGCGCTACCAGCCGCTTGCCAGCGAGGAGTGGAAGCTCGACATTTGGCTGTTACCGGCCGGCACGGTGCGTCGAACCGGCGGTGCACTGATCGAGTCGCTGACGGCAAGTCTCACCGATGAGTCCCGCTCGG
Source organism: Chloroflexota bacterium (assembly GCA_051004335.1). Classification (GTDB taxonomy): domain Bacteria; phylum Chloroflexota; class UBA5177; order UBA5177; family UBA5177; genus CAVSUG01. Next base: position 4,176 of record JBPCKK010000080.1, on the reverse strand, counting down.
CCATCTTGCAACTCAAGGACATCTGGCGTCATCTGCCAACCTACCGCGATACGGTGCTGAGCACTGATATCTACGATGCCGTGTTGAACCACGGTATCCGCACCGCCGACGACTTTGATCGCTACCTAACGGAGCGAGGCAAGTCCAGCCGTTAGAATGCGAAATCGTGCTCGGAGAGAGAAAGAGAGCGGCGATTACCCCGCACTGGTTGACGCGGGAGACTGTTCCAGCCATCCTTCGCTCTGCCCGAGGCGCACTTCACCGCCAGGACAGATAGCCACACAGGGCACCCACGTGATGGCCGGCGCCTCATTGGTAGTCGCATCCTTCATGGATGCGTGTGTCCGGAACGGGAGGGACGCGCAATTCAGCGGGGATGCAACGACTAGAGAAACGCGCATCCACCAGGGATGCGCCTACCGGGAATTGGCCGCTACACGCAGTGGGCACCACAACCTCTGAGCAGTTATCCGTTCCCTGGCGTAATGGTTATGAAGTATTACGCTAGAACATGACTAAACCCGCATTCAGGTTCGAGGGTGGGCGCATCTCGTTGGATTTCATCGCGACGATCGGTGCGCGGTGTGGCGACCTGTTGCCGGCACCCGAGACCCTCGCCGCGTGGGTGGTCGCCGCGGGGCTAACCGAGTGGGGTTTGGACGTATCGGACGTGGAGCTCAGTGAGGCGCACGCCTTGCGCGCGGCTCTTCTTGGGCTGGTACAAGCCACTATGGACGGTGCTGACTTCCGCCAGGATGATGTCCACGACGTCAACGCCGCCGCAGCGCAGTCGGCCCCGCCCCAATCGCTCGTTCTGCGCGCGGGAGACCTTATATGCAGTGATCCACGTGCCGCGGGAGGAGCATCAGGCGCTCCTGCGGAACTTCCACCGCATGCTCAAACCGTTCGGTTTCCTCCTCCTCTGTATGGGAATCGCTGACTGGGCGGGCGCCATCGAGGAGTACTTCGGCGCGCCGATGTATTGGAGCCAATACGATGCCGAGACGAATTTTCGGATAACGAAGGGGGCCGGCTTCGAGGTAATCCGCTCGGAAATTGTCCCCGACGGTCTGGACTCGGAGCCCGCCGCCAAGCACCTATTTCTGCTGGGCCAGAAACAAGAGCTGAACCCCGGGTGAGCGGAGACGTACTGTGGTGGGTTGACATGCCCGCGATCCAGAGGATCACCAATGAGGTCTTCGGGAAACGGACGCCGGTGACGATTGAGCGCATGGAAGATGGGCGGTCCACGATTGTCTACCGGCTGCGCCGAGGAACGGAGACCTTTTACCTGCGCGTCCTCCCCGAGGTCGGTGATAGCTTTGCGCCGGAGGCCTATGTCCACACGCTCCTGCGCCAGCGTGGCGTTCATGTGCCGGAGGTGCTGTATGTCGAGCACTGCAACGAGGCACTCCATCGCTCGATTATGGTCACGGGTGAGATTCCCGGCAAACCGATTAGTCATCTTGGGTACGGTGAGGAGGCGAAGGATATCCTCATCGAGGCGGGGCGCGAACTCGCAATGATCAACTGTGTTCAAGTCGAGGGCTTTGGCTGGATCCAACGAGATCAGAGTCACGTGACCCGGCTGGAAGCACAGCAGTCAAGCAATCGAGCCTTCCTGCTTGAGGACCTCGATCGCTATCTGTCGTTGCTAGGCGGGACCGTGCTGACAGCTCACGATGTACGCACTATCCGCGATATTGTGTCGGAGCATTCGGCTTGGCTCAGTGTAGACCAGGCGCACCTTGCCCACGGTGATTTTGACGTGACCCACATTTATCAGGCACACGGGCGCTACACTGGCATCATCGACTTTGGCGAAATCAGAGGGACCGGGCCATACTACGACCTCGGGCACTTTCGACTTCACGATGGGGAAACTGCTTCCTATCGCGCGCTGTCCTTCCTCCTGGCCGGTTACCAGCAGATGGCGCCGCTCCCGCCCGGATATGCGCAGCAGATCGCGTTCGTGAGCCTGCTCATTGGGATACGGTTCCTGGCCCGTGGTCTGCACAGGTTCACTGACCACACTCGTTCCCACGCTCGCTCGTCCATCAAGACGGACATTGAACTGTTGCGTCGAGAAGTGTGAGATCGATGCGGAGCCTCGAAAACTTCTCCGCCCTTTTCCCTCACGCGGATGCCTCTCGGTCGTTGCTGCTGTCCTCTATTCTAGGCGAATAGCGTCTCTTGATTCAACTTGTCAAGGAGGAGATTTTCTGGCAAGGTAGGAGGGGAATCCGGAGGGAGGACGCGAATGGCATTGGATCTCGATCTTGGGCAGCAGCTCCGCCATGTGTTCTGGATCGGCGGTTCAACCTGCGCGGCGAAGTCGACCACCACCGAGGCGCTGGCCGAGCGGCATAGTCTCCGTGCCTATCACTTCGATCGGCGAGAGCCGTTCCACATCTATCGCAGCATCCCTGAGGGCAGCCGAACATCGTTCGTTTCATGGGGCGCACCATCGACGAGCGGTGGGTGCTGCGCACGCCGGAGGAGATGGCGGAGGAGGTAATGGTTTGCTGGGGAGAGCGTTTCCTCATGGTTCTCGACGACCTCCTACACCTGCCCGGTGAGGGCCCAATCATCGCCGAGGGCGCCGGCTTGTTCCCCCATCTTGTTGCTCCGTTACTCGGCAGCCCGCGGAGTGCAGTGTGGCTTGTCGGTGCACCAGGCTTCATCGAGCAAGTGCGGAGCACGCGGGGAATGTCGGTTGCCGACGCGGATCATATCGGCGATCGAGCACGGGCCTTCCGCAACATCATCGAGCGCGATTGGTCGATCGCTGCTCAGGTCCAGCAACAGGCGGAAGAGGGCGGACTGAGCGTGATCGAGGTCAACTCGCAGACGGTCGAGCAACTGCCGGCTATCGTTGAGCGTCGCCTGGAAAGCTGGCTGACTACAATTGTGTGAGCCACGCATGCATTTGCGAGAGGGAGCTGAAGACATTGGCGGAACAGATCAAGGCAGTAGACGACGCACCGGTGAGCGAAGAGGAGCTCCGAGCGGCCACGGTCGGCGAATTAATCCTCTTGTCCGGTCCGATCGAGATTGTCGACTATGACCTAGAATGGCCACGACTTTTTGAGCGCGAGGCTGGCCGGGTTCGTGCCGCGCTCGGCGATCGCGTCCTGCTGTTGGAGCATGTAGGGTCAACCTCGGTGCCGGCGCTGGCGGCCAAGCCGAAAATCGATATGCTGCTGGTGGTGGCGAACACCGAAGATGAGCCGGCCTATGTTCCGGCCCTGGAGGCTGCCGGCTACGTCCTGCACATTCGCGAGCCGGATTGGTTTCAGCATCGTCTCTTCAAGGGGCCGGACACCGATATCAACCTCCACGTCTTCTCCGCGGGCTGCCCGGAAATCGAGCGTATGCTGCTCTTTCGCGATCATCTGCGTCGCGATGAGGCTGATCGGCGTCTCTACGAACAGATCAAACGGGAACTTGCCAAGCGGGACTGGAAGTACACGCAGAATTATGCCGACGCCAAGACAGCCGTGGTGGAGGAGATTATGGCGCGAGCGCTTGCCCGGTGACGATCCATTCTCATGCCACGGAAACCGGTGATATCAGCATAGCGCAGGCACACGGCAGCGAGGCGGAAGCACGGACCCATCAGCAGCTTCGCGGATTGCTCGACCGCTACGACCTCCGGCCCTGGCAATGGACAGACAGCATAGTCATCGATGAAACGGCGATTCCGCACGGCCATCCCGTGCTGACGCTCCATACTCGCCATCTCGACGATGATGTGCTGCTGCTATCGACATACCTACACGAGCAGCTCCACTGGTTCATCAGCGCCCAGCCGGCCAAGCGAATCGAACCCACCATCGCCGACTTGAAACAGCGGTATCCGAACGTCCCCGTGGGTTTCCCCCGCTGCTCGTCGGATCCCCTCTCCAGCTACTTCCACTATGTGATCTGCTATCTGGAGTACCTGAGTCTCCGTCGCCTCGTGGATGAGACAGAGGCCAGGCGGGCAATGATCTTCTGGCGGCACGACCACTACACCGAGATCTACCAAACCGTCTTGGGAGACATGGATGCCATCGCGGAAATCGTGGCACACTACGGTCTCCTGCCGCCCGTACTGACGGTCGGATAAGGGTAGAGATCGAACTGCCGTGAACTATGTGCCAACTATCCACCACGTCCAGATCGCCATACCGC
>JBPCKK010000079.1:0-8200 GCA_051004335.1 Chloroflexota bacterium | reverse complement strand
CGGATGTCGCCATGCTGCCTATCGGTGGCCACTTCACCATGGACCCGGAGGGTGCCGCACGGGCGGCACGCATGCTCGAAGTGGCGGCCGTGATGCCAATGCACTACGGCACTATGCCCGTGCTCACTGGGACTCCTGAGCAACTGCGCCAAGCTTTGGGTGACACCGCGGGTATCAAGGTAGTCGCGCCGAAGCCGGGAGAGACGGTGAGCCAAGGGGATCTTGTCTGAGAGTTAGTTGCTTTAGCTGTCAAACAGGATAGTTGGTTCGCGATAGAGCCGGGGCTGCAATGTCTTCAGGTGCAGATGCAGCGCGTGGTTTGCTTCGTCGAGATCTTGTGATTCCCCGAGAAGCTCCAGGGGCAGATTGACGCGCAACACCCGGCCGCACAGGATGATGTGCCGGGTGATGCCGGCGGGGATCAGGGCCCCACGCATCGCCATGGTGAGCACCTGCGAGCGGGAAAAGCCGGGAAAGGCGATCAGCGTTGTTGGCTTGCCGCCGGCACTCGGCATCTGTACCTGCTCCGCGACATCTTGCGGCACGCAATCTACCCGCGTCATGTTGTGCTCGTAGAGATCGACCAATCCGCGCAACTGCGCCGCGCGGGTGGAAACATCTCGATCGCGGCTTAGGACATACTGATGGCGCTGATCCAGCACGACGGCAAGCGTGCCGGCAGTCTCCAGGGCATCGGCGGCGTCCAATGGATCAAGCCGCGACGACGAGATGCCGGGGACCTGCTCCGCTTGCTCGGCAAGGTCACGGGCTGGAATCGGTGCGGAGTGGCACCAGGTACGCAGGGCGACATCGTGCTCGTTGGCGTACTCAATCACCTGAACAAGCACCCAGGGCAGTCCCAGGTCCAAGAGCGAACGGCGCCGATTTGTGCCGTCGAGCAGGACATACCCCTCGACATCCGGAACCTCGCCCACCATCAGTGGATCACGCAGTATCTGATCGTGACGCAAGCGTTCGGTAATGCGCGCCTCCCGGGTCGCATCGGCAATTTCGTGGGGATGCACCTGTTCTCCGGGCACAATGCGGAGACGGATGCGCGCTAAGGCATCCATCGATTCAGCACTTTTCGAAGCGATCGACGTTGAGGATAAACACTGTCGCGCCGCCAACCTCAACTTCCATGGGATACGGCAGGTAGACTTCACCCGGCTCGACGACCGGCGGCAGCGGACTCACTTGCTCGGTACGGGAGTGACAGCGGCCACGGATGATGGACACCACCCTGTCGACATCCCGGTCGGGAACGCCGGCCATGACCGTTGCGTTTTGCCGCCGGAGAAACCCGCCGGCGCTCTTGATGTGCGTCACCCCATACCCGGCCTGGGTAAGTGCTTTGGTCAATCCGCCGGCATCATCAGCATGGACAATAGCCATGACCATTTTCACGGGCGCAGATCCACCTTGGGCAGTTTCGGCTCGATTGCTCTCATAATAGCGGTCTCAACGCTGTCCGCGTGGTTGGCGCCGTCGATCACTATCCAACGCTGAGGATCCTCGCTGATAAGTTGCTGGTAGCCCTGCCGTACGCGCCGGTGAAACTCTTCGGGGCGGGCATCCAGTCGGTTGTGACCGCCTCGCTGGTGCATCCGTTGGTAGGCCACCTGCGGTGGGACATCCACATAGATTGTGATGTCTGGTCTCAAGCCACCGGTGGCAATACCAACCAGCTCACGCGCCACGGAGAGGTCCACACCCAGTCCGAATGCCTGGTAGGCCAGGGTGGAATCGGCGTAGCGATCGGCGATGACAATCGTGCCCGCCGCTAGGGAAGGGCGAATGACGTCTGCCACCAGCTGCGCGCGTGAGGCGGAGAGCAGGAGCGCCATCGCCAATGGCGTGGCCTCCGGGCTCCCCTGATCGAGGATTAGGGTGCGTAGTCGATCGCCCAGGGCGGTGCCCCCAGGCTCTCGTGTCTCGACTATGGGCAGCCCACGTGTTCTCAGCCTGGCGGCCAGGCGGTGTGCCTGGGTCGATTTCCCACTGCCGTCCGGACCTTCGAAGGTAATGAAGAGCGACATATCAGGCGAGGTCGGCGTACTCCCGGGGGAAGAACTTGACGCGCCGATTCGGCTCCTTGCCCCGGCTGCGCGAGCCAACGTTGTAGCGCTCGGCTACCTGGTGCTGTAAGCGTCGGATATGGGCATTCTGCGGCGCCAGCTCGATCGTGCGCGATCGTTCCAATACCTCACCGACCGCTTGCTCCGCTTCTACCAGTGCTTCGGTATCCGCATCCCGCCGATTGGCGTCGCGGCGCTCGCCGGTGATGTTAAAGACACCGGCAAGCCACTGCTGCATCTGCGCCACCGTATTACTCTTGAGCACGTGGATGGGAATACCCTGCGACTCGGCAACACGGAGTTGCTCCGGCTTGGTGCGATAGTAGTTTTTCAGGGTAAGGACGAGATCGGCATCCAACACATCGTTGGTGGCACTGACCGGAACGCGCATCTCACGCGCGGCTTGTTCAAGGCGGTTCCGCCCCACGCCGAACGGATAAATGCGTAATGCTGGAGCACTGCCGGCTGCCGGAGCGGCTCCCCGCGGTGTATGGCGCGCTTCGACAATCGTCCGCGCTGGTGCGCTTTCCGCCTCGACTTCTTGAACCATGTGCACCTCGCCGCTGTCATCGCGCATGCGCACTTCTCCAGCGATGGGGAAGCCGCGCAGCAGACTATCAACGGTCTCGGCGACGTCGCTGTGCACCACCACGTGGTTCCAACTCTGGATTTCCACCACCACGTCAAACGTCGGCGGCGCTTTACGCTCCAGCACGGTCTTTTGCGTACCGCGTCGCCGCGCCTCCTCGTCACCGAGCGTTACCGCCTGAATACCACCGATGAGATCACTCAGCGTCGGATTCTGCATGAGGTTGTCCAGCTCATTGCCATGGGCAGTGCCGACGAGCTGGACGCCCCGTTCGCCAATAGTGCGCGCCGCCGTGGCTTCCAGTTCGGTGCCGATCTCGTCGATAACGATGACCTGGGGCATGTGGTTTTCCACTGCCTCAATCATCACCGCGTGTTGGCGTCCCGGACTTGCCACTTGCATCCGGCGAGAGCGCCCGATGGCCGGATGGGGAATGTCGCCGTCGCCGCCGATCTCATTGGAGGTGTCGACAATGACTACCCGCTTGCGGAAGTCGTCAGCCAGGACGCGCGCAACCTCGCGGAGCATGGTTGTTTTGCCCACGCCGGGACGCCCGAGGAGCAGGATACTCTGACCCGACTCGACGATGTCTTGAATGATGCCAATTGTGCCAAAGACAGCGCGGCCCACACGCAGTGTCAACCCGATGATGAGCCCCGCTCGATTGCGGATTGCCGAAATCCGATGCAGCGTCCGTTCAATCCCCGCTCGGTTGTCTTCGCCGAAGGCGCCAATCCGCGAGATGACGTACTCGATGTCCTCAAAGGACACTGAGCGTGAACTGAGCACCGCCTCCCCATCGGCATAGCGCGCCTCTGGTTCCCGGCCCAAGTCCATAACGACTTCCAGCATGTTGCTGACGCGCTCGGACCGGCGTACCGCCTGATAGATGTGAGGCGGCAAAACGCCGAGCAGCGCTTCAATGTCGTCCACGAATTCTTCCCTAAGTGCCGTCACAGTGTTACTCATCCTCTAGTTGCTACCGCACGCCGGCGCTACCGCGGCAATCGAGCTGTGTCGCCCGCGTGCTGGCGCATGATATGCGCCGTGGGTACCTGTGCCACGGCCAGGAGACTGCGCGCGTTGCGCGCCCTCTCGACCCGGGCATGCTTGACCATCAGAATTTCCTCCGCCACGATCTCGAATCCCGTGGCGAGAAAGGCCGTCAGTGCTTCCGAGTGGTAGTCACGCACCCGTGCCAGGAAAGCGACCCCAGGGGCGTTACGCTGCGCGTGTGCCAGAAGATCCGGGGCAAGCTCGGCATAGCGCGGATGCACCAGAAGACCAATTTGCTGTAAGTCTTTTCTCAGCTTGACGCCCCAGCCTAACCAGCATACCACTTCACCATCGCGCTCCACGACAATTTCCTGCATCCCGCGTGCTTTGGGTGACCAGTCTAGGCTGGTGAGCCCTTCCATTTGGCGAACCAACGTCGGCGTTAGCGAGTTCTCAAGTTGATGCAACGGCCAGGCATCCTGTGGCATCCGATAACGGCTGTCCGCGGGGAGAGATACGTCGCGGGAGGGCTGACTTCCAGGGCGCCGCAACACGTACTCCCGCGATAGTGGGTGAAATCCCACCATCTTGAGCTCTTCGGCGGCGCTCTCCGCGCAGCGCGCGAACAGGCGTGGCACACCGTGGCTTTGCAGGTGTTCAGTCACCGCGTTCAGCGCCGGCCCGAGCACGTCCGCTCGGTCGCCCCGAGCCACCAGCCGGGTGACGTCCCAGCCGATGACGTAGCGGCGGGGTGCTGCTTCCAGGAGAGCGACCGAGCCGGTGGCCCGCGCTATCCAGGCGCGACCTGGGAAGGCTACGGGAAAACACGCTCGAGCCATCGTGCGCGCCACTTGTCTGCCCCCGGTTCTGTCAGCGGTACGAACGAGATGCGCGCCGTCATCAAGAGCGAGAGCAAGAGCCAGCGGGACGTCCGTGGGACGAGCAAGGCGCACGTCCATTTATTTCCTTGTGCCGATCGTTCGCGGTGTGCCGCGGCCGGTTCGGCACCCCTCGTACCTATTGTACGCGTGCTTGATCGACAATTGCGGTTTGACTTTGCCGGGGCGTCTGGGTAAGCTGAGTGCGGGCAACGTGGTCTCACGGTGCCGTACAAGCGGTCGCGGCGGCCGAAGGTGCGGGACTTTGCGGACTCCTGGATTGATCCCACCACATGCAGGGGGCCCATGTGAGCGAATTGGGAGATATGCTGCGCGGTGCGCGGCAGAAGCGGAATCTGAGCCTTATCGACGTGGCGGAGATGACGCATATCCGCTTGAACTTTCTTGAGGCGCTGGAGAATGGCGAGTACGGCCATCTGCCGGGCCCCGCCTATATCACCGGTTTCTTGCGTAACTATGCCCAGGCCGTTGGCCTGTATCCGGATGACGTGGTTCAGGAATACTACGCATCACGGCCGGTACCCCAGCCGACGGTCAAGCCGGCTACCCGGGTGCTGGCCAATGGACATGAGCGGCGGCACCGCACCCGGCTGCTCTGGATATTCAGTGTGCTGGCCATGCTTCTGGGCAGCGGCTATGCCTTCAAGCTCTACACCGCCAGCTATGCGCAGAAGTATTCGCCATCCTTGATTACTCCGGCGAATCTCGGCGCCACTCCCACAATTCCACACGCCGCCATGGGCCATGGAGCAATGACAGTACGGGTTCGCTTGCATGCGCTGGCGCCTGCGTGGGTGCGTGTCACGGTTGACGGTACTCGTCGCTTCCAGGGCATTCTCCGTCCGCGCATGGGATCGCCGCGTTGGGTGGGCCGGAGCAGCATTTACGTGGCATCCCTTGACGGTGAGCACGTGCGGGTGACAGTGAACGGTACGGCGCGCGGCCTCATCGCCGGTCAGCCCGGCTTTGCGGTAAGCGACGCGACATCCAACACCTGGCGACGGGTTTCGTAAGCACGCAGCCGCGGGTCGCTTTGTCCCGCCGGGACACGCCCGACTACCATGACAGGTGAGGTGGAGATTCCCCGGGTATCTGTATGAAAGAGATATTTAAGCGTCATCCGCGTTACCATGCCGAGCCGGAGCAATTCGCCGGCATCCCCGAGGACCTGTGGATTCGCTGTCCACAGTGCCGGGAGTTGCTGTACGCCCGCGAGCACGAGCAGGCGCTCTGGGTCTGCAGCAAATGCAAGCACCATTTTCGGATAAGCGCGCGGCAAAGAATTGACGTAATGCTCGATTCATCGTCGTTTGAAGAACACGACCACGCCATGTCCTCGACTGACCCGCTTGCCTTTGAAAGCAGCGGCGAGGCATACCGCGACAAGCTTATCGAGTATGAGACGCGGACCGACGGTGGCGAAGCATTCGTCTATGGCGCCGGAACTATCGAAGGGGAGTCGCTCGTCCTGGCGGTCACCGAGTTCCAGTATGCCGGCGGAACCATGGGCGCCGTGTTTGGCGAGAAACTAGCGCGCGCTTTTGAATTGGCTCTGGCGCGACGCTTACCGCTGATCGTCGTTTCCTCCGGCGGTGGCGCGCGGATGCAGGAAGGCACGATAAGTCTTCTGCAGATGGCCAAAACCGTGGCGGCGCTTGATCGCTACAAGGCAGCTGGATTACCGTTTTTTTCCGTCCTCGTGGACCCGTGCCTCGGTGGTATCACGGCGAGCTATGCCATGCTGGGCGACGTGAATCTCGCTGAGCCGGGAGCGTACATCGGCTTTGCCGGCCGGCGCGTAATCGAGCAGACCATGCGCCAGAAACTGCCGCACAATGCCGCCACCGCGGAGTTCTTGCTTCAGCATGGTATGGTCGACGTCATCGTACCGCGCGCGGAGTTGTCCGCGACGCTCGCGCGCCTTATTCGCCTCTATGTGACCGCCAATCCCGCGTCTCGAGCGGCTCCTCCCGTGCCCCAGTATGCTTGACTTTGAGCACGACCTGCGTCCACTGCAGCACGATCTCGACGTTGCGCGACGGCAGTCAAACGGCGCTGGTCCCAATCTCGATGAATCGCGCCTCAATGCGAGTCTGGAACACCGCCTCCGCGAGCTCTACGCCGACCTAACTCCGTGGCAAAAGGTCCAGGTGGCCCGCCATCGGGAGCGTCCGTATACCCTGGACTATCTGCAACGTGCCTTCAGCGATTTTATTGAGCTGCACGGCGACCGAAACTTTGCTGAAGACCGAGCGATCGTCGGTGGTCCGGCGCTTCTCGACGGGCGATCGGTCATGGTGATCGGCCACCAGAAGGGCCGTGACACGCGTGAGAACGTGGAGCGCAGCTTCGGGATGCCGCATCCCGAGGGATACCGCAAAGCGGAGCGCTTGATGCGGCAGGCCGAGCGCCTTGGTCTGCCGGTAGTTACCCTTGTCGACACTCCCGGCGCCCACGCCGGCCTGGAAGATGAAGAGCGTGGGCAGTCGGAGGCGATTGCCTCCAGCATCTCCACGCTCCTGTCGCTGCGCGTGCCCACGGTATGCGTGGTGATCGGTGAAGGCGGGAGCGGTGGGGCACTGGCTTTGGCCACGGCGGACCGGCTGCTGATGCTGGAGCATGCCACCTTTACCGTAGCCTCTCCCGAGGCCGCCGCCGCGATTCTCTGGCGGGATTCGGCCAAGGCGCCGGACGCGGCGGCCACCATGCGCATCACCGCGCAGGAATTGATGGCGCTTGGTCTTATCGATGGTATAGTGCCGGAACCAGTTGGTGGCGCGCATCGTGATCACGCCGGTTCCGCGTCGCTGGTGGCGAGTGCGGTGCAGGCGGCGCTGGCCGCTCTGGAAGCGCTCTCCGTTCCTGACCTGCTTGAGCAGCGGTATCACAAGTATCGCGACCTCGCGTTCTTTCACGAGTAACCATAGTGCCGGTCAGAGGCGGAGAATCGGTAAAGGTCATGGCGGTGAACCGTCGCGCCACGCACGATTACTTTATCGATGATCGTATCGAGGCCGGACTGGTTTTGACTGGCACGGAAATCAAGTCGATTCGGGAAGGACGCGTGAACCTCCGCGAAGGCTATGCCCGCATCACCGGCAACGAAGGCTGGCTCGTCAACGTGCATATCGCACCCTACGAACACGGAAACCGATACAACCACGAACCGTTGCGCGACCGGAAATTGTTGCTCCATCGCAATGAGATTGCCACGTTAGTGGGCAAAGTTCGACAGCGCGGTTATACGCTCGTCCCGCTGCAGCTCTACCTTAAGCATGGGAAGGCAAAAGTAGAGTTGGGCCTTGCCCGCGGCAAACGTGAGTTTGACAAGCGCGAGTCGATCGCCAAGCGAGAGGCGCAGCGGGAAATCGACCGAGCACTGCGCGCGCGCGGGTAAGCAGTACAATACAAAAGAGGGATGCGCCACGCGCATCCCTCTGTGTAAACGCCGTGCTAGCTGGCTGCGCCCGTTAGACCGTCTGATCCGGAGACGTATTGGCGCCTGTGTTCGTTGCCTGATTCACCGCCGATGTGGCGTCCTGGTCCCAGCTTTGCGTGTTCTGCTGGATGGGTCCGCTGGTTCCGGTCAGTCGGTCGAGAAGGTCGTCGCGCCGCTGCTCGTTCAGCAGGAAGTAGGC
>JBPCKK010000078.1:0-6385 GCA_051004335.1 Chloroflexota bacterium | reverse complement strand
GGCCGAGTATCTGCCCGCATTGCGCCATGGGCTGCAATATCAATCTGTCCGTCCGCAAGAACGATGAAGTGATTCGCTTCCTGTCGCGCGACAATCCTGAGATCGACAATAGTTGGCTCTGCGATAGGGGCCGGTTCAACTACGAGTTTATAAACAGCCCGGAGCGCATTCTTTCGCCGCTGATACGTCGCGGGGAAGCCTTCGAGCAGGTGTCGTGGTCTGAGGCACTTCAATACATCGCTGATCGGGCGCAGCCGATCATCGAGGAAAGTGGCCCCGACGCGGTGGTTGGCGTTGCCTCACCCCGCCTCAGCAATGAGGATCTCTTCGCTTTCAAGCGCTTTATGACGCAGACCATTGGGTCAGGGCAGGTCGACCACTTCCCTCGTTCCACAATGGTGCTGATCACGCCGGCGCAGCGTGCGGCGATGCGGCTTTTGGACGAGCATCTAACCTCGATTGCCGCATTGCAAGGGGCCGAAACCATAGTGTTCGTGGGCGCCGATCCCAGCCGGCGAGCGCCGGTCATGGAACTCCGCATCCGTGAAGCGGTGAACAAGCAAGGCGCGCGCCTCGTGATCCTCCAGTCGGAAGATTCAGCGCTGACTTCTAAGGCGCACCAAGTGGCGCACTTCAAGGACGGACGGTTGGCGGACGCCATTCGGAAACTCACGGCGGCACTCTCCACTGAGGAGGCCCCCGATGAGGAGATGCGACAGTTCGCGGACGCCACGCGCGGCCATGGACCACTCGTTCTCATTTACGACGACACATTCGAAGGAGTAGCCGACAAGGCCGATGCGCTGGAAGCGGTGGCATCGCTGGTCCAGGCCCTTGGACCATCACGCCCGGTAAGTATACTCCCATTACTCGACGACTGCAACTCCATGGGCGCCCGGGATCTGGAAATGTTCCCCGTCGAGTCGGAACCCTGGACGGCGAGTGTGGTCGATCCACTGCTCTCCGGCTCGAGTCTGAGCCGAGTTGCCTTCATTCTCGGCGCCAACATCGCGGCCGGCGCCGATGTCGCCGTCGCACGCCGGCTTAGGAGCCTTGACCTACTCGTTGTCCAGGAACTGATGATGACGGAAACAGCACAGCTGGCCGATGTCATCCTGCCGGCTGCCAGTTTCGCCGAAAAGGAGGGGACCCTCACTAACCTGGAGGGACGCGTCCAAATGCTGACCAGCGCTGTGCCATCTCCGGGAATCGCCCGTTCGGACTGGGAGATTCTCGTGGACCTCTCGCAATATTTCGAGCGACCGCTCGATTACACCTCGCCGCGCCAAATCTGGAACGACATCCGCGCGAGCGTGAACAAGTACAGTGGCCTGGGCTACGAGGACATCGGACCGCGCGGTGTCCGACCGGCGTCGTTGCAACTCGTCTAGGAGGAGGCGGCTATCTACCTGCTTACCTTGATCTTCGGCATCCCCAATCCGAATGCCTTCATCGATACACTTATCGAGTCGCTGATCAAGAGCGTGGTGGTTCTCGGCTTCCTGTTCGCTTCGTTCGGCTATTTGACGCTGGCGGAACGCAAGGTGCTTGCGCGCATGCAGGTGCGTCTGGGCCCTAATAGGGTGGGTCCCTTTGGTCTACTCCAGCCGCTGGCCGATGGACTGAAGTTGCTCCTCAAAGAGCAGATAACGCCGCGCGAGGTCAAACTAGGCGTCTATCTGATGGCGCCGGGGATTTCGGTATTTGTTGCCCTCATGGCATTCGCCATCATACCCGTCGGGCCGCCGTTCATGCTCTTCGGCCGGGAGCGGATCATGGCTCTGGCCAACGTGAACATTGGCATATTGTACGTGCTGGCCATTCTTTCACTCGGTGTCTATGGCATCGTGCTCTGCGCCTGGAGTTCAAGTAATCGATATTCCTTGATGGGAGGCTTACGCTCCACTGCTCAGATCATTTCGTACGAGCTATCGCTGGGCCTGGCGCTCGTCGCGGTGGTTGTGCTGGCCGGCACCCTGTCGCCAATGGGTATTGTTGAGGCACAGCACCGCTCGGGGCTCTCCTGGTTTGTGCTTCTCCAACCTATCGGTTTTCTCCTTTTCGCCCTTGGCGGTTTCGCCGAGACCAATCGCGCGCCGTTTGACCTAGCAGAGGCAGAACAAGAACTGATTGCCGGCTACCACACCGAGTACGCCGGCATGCGCTTTGCCCTGTATTTTGCCGCCGAATACATAAATATGATCACCATAAGCGCGCTGGTCACTACCCTATTTTTGGGCGGCTGGATCGGCATTGGAAACGGCATCATCTGGAACGTGACCGATGCGCCGTGGGCGCAGCTTCTCGGTGTCTTCTGGTTCTTGTTCAAAACAGCTGCCTTCCTCTTCCTCTACATTTGGGTGCGGGCCACCCTTCCTCGCATCCGTTACGACCAGCTGATGTGGTTCGGTTGGAAGATATTGCTCCCGGCGTCGCTGCTCAATCTGTTGGTGACGGCGCTCTATGTATCCTTGAGTTAGTACCGCGGGAGGCGGAGTGGGGAGAAGGCGTGGCCCTTTTCGCCTGCGCGACCTCCGACAGGAGTTAGCACAGTGGCTATTCTCGAATTCGCGCGTGGCATGGGCGTGACCTTTAAGAACATGTTGCGCCCGCCGACAACCGTAAGCTACCCGGAACAACGGCGGACACTACCCGAGCGCACCCGTGGACGGCATCTTTTGCACCGCTACGAGAACGGCTTGGAGCGTTGTATCGGATGCTATCTCTGCGCCGGCGCTTGTCCCGCCGACTGCATCTATATTGAAGCCGAGGAAAACACCGAGGAGAATCGGGTGTCCGCCGGCGAGCGCTACGCGCGTGTCTATGAAATCGACATGCTGCGCTGTATCTTCTGCGGCTTTTGCGAGGAAGCATGCCCCACCGGCGCTATCACCCTAGAGCCCATCCTGGACCTCTCCGATTACAGTCGGGCCCCGCTGATTTACAGCAAGGACATGCTGCTTGAGCCGCCGCGCGACCTGGATCAATTGCCTGCGTAGATCATTTGTCATTGACAGTCGTCCGGTATGGGCCGGCCGGGGTACCTCTGGGTCTCCGGTTCGCCCTGATACCCATGACCAACGTCTTCCATGCGTTCGCTGTAGAGTATTTATGACACCGGGGAAGGAGCGCTCTTGACCGTCGTCGAAAGCATTGTCTTCTGGGTCGCGGCCGTCTCCGCCGTTCTCGGCGGCATCGGCGTGGTCACCGCGCGTAGCCCGATCTATAGCGCACTGTCGCTGATAGTTACGCTGGCGCAGCTCGCCATCCTGTATCTCTTACTCCACGCGCAGTTTATCGCCGCCGCCCAGATCCTGATCTACGCCGGCGCCGTGATGGTGCTCTTTATCTTTGTCATCACCCTGCTCGGCGTGCAGGATTACCCGTTTTTTGGCGCCCATCTGCCACTCCAGCGGACACTCAGCGTAATCTTCGGCGGCATTCTCTTGCTGAGCGTTGTCTACTTTGTAGCCCAGTCGCCGCATGCCATAACTGGCGCCCACGGCAACTTTAACGCTCAGTTAGCGCACGGCAACGTCGCGGCATTCGGCACCCAGCTATTCACTAACTTTGTGTTTCCCTTTGAGGGAACTACGCTTCTTCTTATCGTCGCCATGATCGGCGCGGTGGCCATTGGACGGCGCCGCGAAAGGCCGGAGTAATGCCCGGTCCGGAGCATTACCTCATCGTCAGCGCCATCCTCTTCACACTGGGGACGGTAGGCGTGCTGGTGAGGCGCGATCCGCTGGTTGTCTTCATGTGCATCGAGTTGATGCTGAATTCAGTGAATCTCACCTTCGTGACATTCTCGCACTATCTCAGCTCACCGGATGGCCAGATCTTCGTCTTCATCATCATCACGGTTGCTGCCGCCGAGGTGGTGGTCGGCCTGGCGCTGATCGTCTCAATCTTCCAGTCACGGCAGCAGATCGATGTCGATGAACTCGATGAGTTGAGGGGATAGCCATGCAGCACTTTATGTGGGGAGTCCTCGTGCTCCCACTTGCCGGCTTTCTGATCAATGCCCTGGTAATGCGGCTCACCGGGAAATCGGTTGCCCTGATCGCACCCGGCGCGATCCTTCTTGCGTTTGTCTGCGCACTCGTCTGCTTCGCTTGGTTGCAGGGACAGCCGGCATCGGCGCGCTCCTGGGATGAAGTGGCCTGGCATTGGACGGTAGCCGGCCAGTTCCACCTCAACTTCGGCCTGCAACTGGATGCCCTCTCCTCGACGATGAGCCTCATCATTACCGGGGTCGGCTTTCTCATCCTGGTCTACGCCACCGGATACATGTCCGGCGATACCGGCTACCGGCGCTTTTTTGCCCAGATGGACCTCTTTATCTTTACCATGCTGCTGCTCGTCCTGGCCGACAACTATCTCTTTTTATTGATCGGTTGGGCCGGTGTAGGTCTTACCTCCTACCTGCTCATCGGCTTCTTTTATGACCGTCCCACGGCGGTCAACGCGGCGCGCAAGGCGTTTGTGATGAATGTGATCGGCGACTGGGGAATCATGGTCGCCATCTTCCAGATGTTCATCCTCTTCGGCGCCGTCGACTTTCACACGGTGTTCACCCACGCCGGCACATTGCCCTTTAACGGACAAATCATCACCGTCATGTCGCTGTTGTTGTTAGTTGGCGCGGTGGCCAAGTCGGCGCAGTTACCGCTCTACACCTGGCTGCCCGATGCCATGGAAGGCCCGACGCCGGTAAGCGCGCTGATCCACGCGGCAACCATGGTTACAGCCGGCGTCTACCTTATTGCCCGGTCGTATCCGATCTACCAGCAGTCACCAATCGGATTACACACTGTCGCCTTTATTGGCGCAATCGGGACGCTCTACGCCGCCGGACTGGGTCTGGCCAACACGGACATCAAACGAATCCTTGCCTATTCCACCATGAGCCAGATCGCCTATATGTTTGTCGGTGTCGGCGTGGCTGTATATTCCGCCGGTATGTTCCACCTCCTGGAGCACGCATTCTTCAAGGCTCTGCTCTTCATGGGCGCCGGCGCGGTGATGCACGCCCTCCACGACGAGCTGAACATTCACAAGATGGGCGGATTGCGGCATAAGATGCCCTTTACCTACTGGACTTTCTTTGTCGGTGTCCTGGCGATCGTCGGCGTTCCCGGCTTCTCCGGCTTCTTTTCCAAGGAGGACATCATCGGCGCGGCGTACGCTCGCGCCCTCCATGGCGACCCGATTCTCTGGATCGTCTGGGGGCTGACCATTCTCACCGCGCTCATGACAGCGCTGTACATGTTCCGCCTCTTCTTTCTCGTTTTCCATGGGGAACCGCGCGACCGTGACCTCTACGATCACGCCCATGACCCGGAAATGTCGATGAAAATCCCCATGGGTATCCTGGCCGTGCTCTCGGTCATTGGCGGCTGGATCTCGATTCCCGGGCTCTATAACGAAATGGAAGCATGGCTTTCCCCCGTCTTCCACACAGTGCCCGTGCGCGGCGCTGCCCTCGGTGCGCAACCGTTCTACTGGCAATCAATGGCAGTCACTCTGATAGTGACCCTCATCGGGTTCCTAGTGGCGTATCAGGTGTACATGCGCCGCCAACCGGCAGCCGGGCGGATAACCGCCGCCGTGCCCGCCGTCTATCAGTTTCTCTACCACAAGTACTACGTCGACGAACTCTACGATCGGGTAATCGTGCGACCCATTCGCTTCACCGCAGGGCTACTTGACCGCTATGTTGACCGCTACGGCATCGACGGTACGGTAGATGGCATCGCGATCCTCACAAGGTTGAGCAGCACGCGATTGCGCCGGGCACAGACCGGGTACGTGCGTAACTACGCGCTGGGTATTCTTTTCGGGGCCGTGCTCATGGTCGGCTACTACGTTGTGGGAGGCCATTAGCGATGTCGCCAAGTACCGCCAACGCTCTCGGCTTTCCCCTGCTTACTATCATTCTTGTTCTGCCCGTGGTCGCCGGTGTGATCTGCACCATGTTCGACGACACGCGCATCGTCCGGCTTATCGGCAGTGCCGCCGTGATTGCCGACCTCATCCTGTCGCTGGCGCTCCTCGGCCTCTTCAAGATAATCCCGGCGGGAGCGCATCCCTGGGTTTTCCAATTCGCTGACAAGCATGACTGGGTGGCAAGCCTGGGAATCACCTACTGGTTGGGCGTTGACGGCATCGCTATCTTCTTGGTTCCTCTCACCGCGCTCATAACCGCCATAGCTGTATTGGCATCCAACTACATGATTAGCGACCGGCCGAAGATGTTCCTCTTCCTGATTCTCTCGCTGGAGACCGCGCTCTTCGGTGTCTTCATGTCGGCAAATCTCTTTCTCTTCTTCGTCTTCTGGGAGGCCATGCTCATCCCTTCGTACTTCCTGCTTGGGGTCTGGGG
>JBPCKK010000077.1:0-10917 GCA_051004335.1 Chloroflexota bacterium | reverse complement strand
GTCGGTAGCCTTCCAGGATTTCGATAATCGTGGTCTTGCCCGCGCCATTTGGCCCAAGAAGCGCCACGGTCTCGCCGCGATTCACCGTAAAGGAGACGGCGTCCACCACCGTACGCTCACCGTAGCGTTTGGTCAGGTTGTGAACCCGGATCGCTGGTTCAGCGTCGGGCATTGTGGGGCGCTGGTCTCACTGGCTGGCTGCCGCGCTATCGCCGGCCGCCGACACCACGGTGCGCCGGCTGACCTCGCGTGGTTCCGGATTGAGGGCCAACACGTGAATGCACATATACGTGAGCGCGCCAAACATCAATCCGACAGTGGCGGCATGGGCCAGGGCGGCGAAGAGGTCCATGTTGGTCCAGGCAACCGCCGCGCCGGCCAATGCCTGGGCACTCACTCCGGCCAGGACAAAGAGGCTACCCCGAAAGAGATCGGGCCGCTCTGCACGCAGGCGCGCAGTCCACAGCACCAGGGCGATGACGGCCAGCGTGAGCAGACCTGCGCCTACCCTGTGTCCAAAGTTGGACGTGACCTTGCCGTGAAGACCGGGCAAAAAGGCGCCATTGCAGCGCGGCCAACCGGTGCAACCGTCATCGGCATTGGTGTGCCGGACGTAGGCGCCGCTATAGACGACGGCGTAGGTATAGATAGCTAGACCCCAGACGGCCCAGCGGTAGCTTCGTGGGAGGGGCAGGGCGCGCAGTCGCTCGCTGCCATCAATTTCAAAGAGCAGGATCGTGGTGAGGAGGACGCTGGCGAAGGCGACCAACGACACACCGAAGTGCAGGGCGAGGACCGCCGCTTCCGTGGGCTCCATCACCGCCCAAGCGCCCAATCCGGCCTGGAGGAAGAGAAAGACTACCATAAGAATCACCAGAACCCGCATCTCAATACGCCGTCGGTACAGATAGAGCACGCCAGCCGCGAAGAGCAAGATAAGGACAGTTTCGACCGCCGCGTCTACCCGGTGAATGAACTCGATCATGGTGGTGACGGCGAAGTGCGGCACCAGCTGCCCGTGGCACAGCGGCCATGATCGGCCGCACCCATGCTCCGAGCCGGTATTGGTGACCGTCGCTCCCGCCACCAGAACGAGGAACATGCCGATGGTGGTGACTACGCCCAAAATCTTGACTGCGCGGTTCATTATTTCTCCCACTCAATGATGCTGGATTGCAGGGGTTCAGTCCAAGGGATCTATCTCTCACCACACCTGATTCGGCTGGTCATCGATGATCGTGCCACGATTACCGTGCACCCGCAAGTACACGGTTTCCGGGTCACTAACGGTGCTATGGTGCGTCTTGCCGGTTATATAGATCCCCACCCCCAGTTTGTGTTGGGCGGTGATGGTGAGCGTGATGCTCGGAACTACGTGCAGATAGATGATCCCCTCGGCGCGCTTCTGCCGGCCATAGGAGATGATCCGCCGCGCCACGCGTGGGGTGGTCGCGATCCGGCGGATGGCAGCATCGTTACCGGCCACCTGTGCTCGGACGACGGCACTGACTGTATCAAAGGAGACGGTGCAGAGATGATCGGCGTTGGCCGGCACGGCGACATCCCAGGAGCAGTCCGGCTTGTGTTGCGACGGGACCTGGAAGATGCCGCAACCGGAGACCAACAGGAGAGGCAGGAGCAGTGCCGTGCGGGCGCGATGTGTCATGCGTTCTGCGCGCGATTCTTATGAGGAGAGCGCGGGAATCGGCGGGGTCAGCGCGCGGCTGTCGATATCCTGCTTGATAAGCGTGGTGAATTCAGGCACAGGCATCACGCCCAGATCGGCGCCGCCGCGGACGCGGACGGACACGGTGTTATTCTCCGCCTCCTTGTTGCCGACGACCAGCATATAGGGGACTTTTTGTAGCTGTGCCTCACGGATCTTGAGGTTCAAGCGCTCGCTGCGATCATCCACCTCGGCCCGCACTCCCGCTATGACCAGTTGCTCCTGTACACTGCGCGCGTAGGGAATGTGTCGATCGGCAATCGGTAGAACTACAGCCTGCACCGGCGCGAGCCAGGTGGGCAGGGCACCGCCAAAGTGCTCGAGAATGACGGCAAAGAATCGCTCCGTCGAGCCGGTCACCGCGCGGTGAATCAGCACCGGGGTGTGCGCTTGGCCATCCTCGCCGATGTATTCACAGCCCAGGCGCTTCGGCTGGATAAAGTCGATTTGAATGGTGGAGAGCTGCCACTCCCGACCCAGCGCGTCCTTCGTCATGAAGTCGGCCTTGGGACCATAGAAGGCAGCTTCGCCGAAGACCGGCTTATAGGGAACGCCCAAAGCATCCAGTGCATCGCGCAGTACCTTCTCGGCGTTCGTCCAAGTTTCTTCGTCACCGGCGTATTTCCCCGCATCGGCCGGGTCGCGCAAGGAGAGCTGGACATAATAATCGAGGAAGCCGTAGGTGCGCATTACCTCGGTGATCAGTTCGATGGCTCGGCTGAACTCATCCTGGATCTGTTCGGGCGTACAGAAGATGTGGCAGTCATCCTGCGTGAGGGCGCGTACGCGCGTCAAACCATGCAACTCGCCGGACCGCTCGTAGCGGTACAGCGTGCAGAACTCGGCGTAGCGCAGGGGCAGTTCGCGGTAGCTGTGGTACTCCGTGTTAAAGAGCACCATGTGGCTCGGGCAGTTCATCGGTTTGAGCATGAAGACGTCGTTTTCGTCGATCATCGGGGGGAACTGCACATCGGAATATAGGGCAAGATGGCCTGACTTCTCGTACAGCTCCCGCTTGACTATGTGTCCGGTCCAGACATGCTGGTAGCCGTAGCGCGTCTGCGTCTCGCGCACGTAATCTTCCATGGTGCGTCGCATAATTTCGCCCTTGGGCAGGAATAACGGGATGCCCTGTCCGATATCAGGCGAGAAGGCGAACAGGCCGAGCTCTTTGCCTAGGCGGCGATGATCGTGCTCACGCGCAAGCTCAAGGTTGCGCAGATGCTGATCCAATTCGTCCTGCGTGGGCCACATCGTGCCATAGATGCGCTGCAGCTGAGGATTCTTTTCATTCCCTAGCCAGTAGGCGCCGGCGATGCTGGTGAGCTGAAAGGGACCGAGCTGCCCGGTACTGGCGACATGCGGCCCCCGGCAAAGGTCCACGAAGTCTCCCTGCTGATACACGCTGAGACTGCCGTCGCCAAACTGCTCGATCAGCTCCCGCTTGTACGGCTGGCCGTTAAAGAGTTCGAGCGCTTCCTCTTTACTCACCGGCCGGCAAACGAACGGCGCGTCGCCGGCAATACTGGCGCGCATGCGCTCTTCAATGGCGCCTAAATCGTCCGGAGTGAGGGGACGCGGCAGTTCAAAGTCATAGTAGAAGCCGTTCTCAATTGGGGGGCCAATGCCCAGCCGAGCATCGGGAAAGAGCTCAGTGACCGCCTCCGCCATCACGTGCGCACCACTGTGACGCATGCGCTCCAGAGGAGACATCGGCTTTTCATTGACGTCGGGAATCGGCTCTTCCGGCATTGGTGTGCCTTTCGGTGCGTGGGTGTAATCCATGGTACTGCACCCACCCAACAGGTATCGCGCGTGAGTAGGTTGATGGCCGCGGAGGTTCCGTGCGGATCGCATGCGGATTACATGCCAAACAACGTAGGGGACAGACGGAGGCGCAGAGGATTCCCCGGCCGTCCGCCTATCCAAGGATGCGGGATCAGCTTGCGCATAGAACGTGGGAACTGTCTCTAAATTCCATCACCGGGAGTACTGGCACCGATATTGCACTGTTGCCACTGTAAGTCAAGAGGAGGCGGACGGATGATCGAGGGTTCTAAGTACAGCGCCAGCACACCATCTGCAGCGACGCCGCCAGTCGGTTTGAGCTGGGCTGCTGTATCCGCCGCTTTGCAAGTTGATCTGGACGTGCTGGAGCGCGAAGGGTCCATTGTTTTAGCTGGCGAGTACTTTCCGGACGCTGGTTATGCCTTGGACCCCACCATCCAGACCGCGCGGCGTGTCGACGTCGGCGATAGGGCCTTGCAACCTGCGTATTTTCTAGGAAAACTCACGCTCGGTTCATTCAGCGTGCGGCTTCCCCCCACGGTCGGTGATCTCGGTTCTGAGGGCGTCGTGGTTCAGGCTGACCGAGCACCGATCATAGGCTTGTTTAGCGATCATGACGCCGCTGACCGGGCGGCGCAACAGATCTTGCAGGGCTCGATCGGGGGCGGAGTCGCTGCCGAGGATGGGCCGCTGGGCGTGGAGTTGCATGTGCGCCACAGCGATATGCCGGGACGTGTGGCCAGCGTGATTGCGTCATTACATGGCGCTGTGATCTCCGTGGGTGGTCAACCAGTGGAGACTAGGCGGTCAACCGGGCCGCTGGCCACGGGTACCGGTATCGGCGAGGGCGACGCTCGTCGCGGGGGGACCGGAGCCGCCGGCGGGAGTTATGGACGTGAGCCGGCGCCCCTGCAGACCGAGATTCCCGAACAATAGTTCAGGGAACGGTAAGAAGGGATTCAGAGTCTGGTGAGGATTGCTGCCTACAATACAAGTAGATGAATGTACCTAAGGGCCGAAGCGGTCCACCTACCAGGAGGAACGCTACGAAAATTGCCCTCCCGCTGCTCGCGGCGATCGCGCTGGTCGCCGGAATATTTGTGGTAAGACAGTCTCAAAGCGGTAGGCAGACAGCGGCGCCGACAGCCGGGATCAGTCTGGACGCCGACAATGGCGCACCGCCGGCGAAGCCGTCAGCCACTCGACCGGCGGCTTTACCCAAAGCCACTCAGCGTCTGACGGTGGCAAAGCCGAAGCCGACCGCCACCGCCGTTCCGGCGAAAATGGCGGCGCCGGCGAAGTATCTTGTCCTGTTTGTCCTCGACGGTGCGCAACCGGATTATTACGACGTGCCGGGAATCCCCCACATCAAAGCACTCATGAAGAATGGCGCCGACTACAGCAACGGATTCGCCGGCATCCTCGAATCGGAAACGCCATCGGGCCATGCCGCCATCGCTAGTGGTTCGCAACCCCGGGCCGATGGAATCCTTAGTTTTGCCTGGGCCAACAGTGATAACACCACAGTGAATCTCTTCGATCCAAAGAACATTCAGAACGGGCAGATGGAACGCATCATCGGCGACGCGCCTGCTTCCGATATCGCCGAATTGGTCCACCGTCAGGACCACAAAGCCAAGGTGGTCGTTCTCGGTGGCCACAAATACTATGCCCAGGATGCTCTGGGCGGGCCATCGGCCGATGTCATTGCCTATTACACCGGGACGCCACAGGGTACGTTTGCTCCGATTGCCGTACCGGGGCATGTGCCGCCTCCCGGGGTGCTTGAGGCACCTGGTTTGGTCGCCAAATCCACGCATCTCCCCATGGGCACCGAGGATACCCTGGTGATGCGACTGGTGCACGTGGCCGTGCAGAAGATGCAGCCGCGTGTGCTCATGGTCAATGTCCCGGAGTTTGATTGGCCGCTGGGTCACGTCGACGGCGCCGATCGCGACCCGGCCGGCGTACGGACGCTGATGCAGGGCTTTGACCGTGACCTGGGAGCTTTGGAAGACCAGTATCGTCGTGCCGGGATTCTCAATCAGACGTTGTTTGTCTTGACTTCGGACCACGGCTTCGCGCCGATTTATCATACGGTGGATTCCAAGCAGATCGAGAAAGCAGCTACCGACACCGGCACCGCAATCAATTCCGACACCTTCCACACCGCTGGGTACATGTGGCTGCAGGATCACACCAAGGCGGCCGCTGCGGCGGAGAACGTTGCCAAGCTACAGAATCCGTACATTCAGTCGGTCTATTTCAAGGAACCGGCAGCCAAAGGCGGATACGAGTACGTACGCGCCACCGGACCGGATTTGTTCCATGTGCCCGCCGCCGATAGCGCAAATCAATACTTGCTGCACACGTTTAGCGGTCCAAATGGCCCTGATGTCTGCGTGTTCTTCACTGAGAACACGGCAAGCTTACCCGGCGGTGAGTCTAGCTGGAAGGGTGATCACGGCGGGGCGACCTGGAACTCACAGCATCTGCGCATCATCTTCAGTGGTCCCGGCGTGCGCCCAGGAACGGTATCCAGCCGGCCGGCCCCACTCATGGACATTGCGCCGACTGCCCTGACCCTGATGGGTATCGCGCCCGACGGCATGCAGGGAGTTCCATTGGCCGACGGCATGCTAAATCCGACCACGGCAGTCTCGACCGCCTCGCAGAGCCAATCCAGCCAGTTGCAGCCGGTTATCTCCGCTCTTAGCGCGGAATCACGCGCGGAGATCGCGGCAGGTCGGTAGTTCGGAGTCGCCTTACCAGGCAGTCCGGGTACAGCGCCGGCTGGCGTCATGTGCCGTAGATTGGCGTCGGTCTTGAATGAACCATGCGGATCTCGTAGGGGACGCCCCGAGTGCCGTTCCCTGCGATCAATGCGACCGACTTTGTGCCCGTGAACGCGGTGTTGGCGAATACAAGGATCTGCCGCCAACGAGGACGAGCACCGCGTGCCACAGCGCGAGCCAGACCAGGTTGAAGAGCAGGGCCACGATCACGAAGGGCAACGGCGCCGCGTGTTTCTCAATCAATGAGTGGATGATCAGGCCAACGATTCCGCCCGCCAGCCAGGTGGCGCCGGTGAGAGCCAGAGCCCGCCCCATGCGACCAAGGGGATCGGTGTGGCGGGATACAGCAACGAGCGCCGCCAAAAACCAGCCGATGAGAAATGGCGCGGCGGTCCCCAGCGTGCCGAAGATCGGGCCACCGTCACTCGCGCCATGGTTCGATCGTCCAATGGCGGCGAAGGCGAGCAGAATCACGGCGTCACCAACGGCGGCGATCACGAGTAGACGGGCTGTCCGGGTCACTGAACGTCAGTCATTTACCGGCTTGTCGGCGAATCGCTTCGTGACTTCATCTTTGGAGACATTCAGAGTCACGCAGACCCCGGCGTCTACGTTGCTGATGGCGGCCACCGGCACATACAACTCTTTCCGCCAGAACTCGAGGACGTTACCGGGCGTAACTTGCACGTAGAGATGGTCTTCCCCCGGGTGATTTTCCGACCGGTGCTGCGCATTGATTATCTGATTGACCGTGCCGATGTTCTGGCCATTGCAGTCATGCACGCCCATGCCCAATTGGATATCCGCCACACTGATGTCCATTATTCTGCCTCGCTTCATGTCTTGGGGTTTGATGCATTTTACCCGAGTGCGGTATCAGCTACCCGGGCTGAATTGTCCAGAACTCGGCGCCGAGGTGGTCCCAGGGTAGGCGATGCTCGTCTGGTCGTTCGGCATTGAAGGCGCGGTTGACGAAGTAGATGATCGAAGCCGGCGCGGTACCCAGATTCGCCACGCCGTGAGCCACCCCACGGGGAATGAACAGGAGGCGTCCCTCACCCGTGCCGAGAGCGAAACGCATGCTCTGGCGGTAGGTCGCGGAATTCGGGCGCGTGTCGAGCAGGCCAACGAGCACGCGATCCAGCGGAGGCACGAACCAGAGATCATCCTGCTCCCGATGCAGGTGCCAGGCCTTGATTGTCCCCGGTTCCATGCGCGAGTAGCTGATTTGCACTGGTTGGTAGTCCGGCAGCGCGTCGAGCTGGACTCCGCTCAGACGGGCCAACTCGCAAAAATCTCCACCCTCGTCGTGGAACACGCACAGATCGAGAAACCGCACCCCCTCAATCGCGGCACGGGGCGCGTACTGCTGGGTATGCAGATGTGGCTGGTAGTCCGCGCCGAGCCAGTCGTTGTCTGCACTCACGGTTGGGCTGCCAGCCGTTCAGCGTATTGGCGGTCGTAGTAGTCTCGGTACTCCGCGCCCTTGATGCGCTCCCACCAGGCGCGGTGCTCCCGATACCAGTGCACCGAAAACTGCGTTCCGCGTGCGAAGCTCACCTGCGGACGCCAGCCCAGGGCGTGGATGCGCGCTAAGTCCAGCGCGTAGCGCCGGTCATGCCCGGGCCGATCCGGTACATGCCGGATGAGCGCCGAATCCGCACCGGTCAACTCCAAGATCCGCTCGATGACCACGGCATTGGGCCGTTCGATACCCAAACCGACGTTATAGACCTCACCGGGCGCGCCCAGTTCCAGAACCGTGGCAATCGCCGCGCAGTGATCCTCAACGAAGAGCCAGTCGCGCATCTGCTGCCCGTCTCCGTACACCGGGAGCGGGAGCGCATCCAGGGCGTTCGTTATAAAGAGCGGAAAGAGTTTCTCGGGGTATTGATATGGCCCGTAGGTGTTGCTGCCACGGGTAATCAGCGTGGGGAGTTCGTAGGTTGAATTATACGCTCCCACCAGAAGGTCCGCTCCCGCTTTTGCCGCCGAGTAGGGGCTGCGCGGACGGAGTGGCGCGTCCTCCGGGCTGCGACCCGGCGTCTCGATTTCGCCATACACCTCATCGGTGCTTACCTGGAGGTATCGCTCCACGCCCAACTCGCGGGCAGCTTCCAGGAGGACGCGGGTGCCCTCGATATTGGTCCGCACCGCAACTCCGCCATCGAGGATCGAGCGGTCCACATGGGTCTCCGCCGCGAAGTTGAGCACATGGGTGCAGCCTCTCATCGCCTCCGTCACCGCGTTGGGGTCACAGATGTTGCCGTGAATGAAGGTGAAGCGGGGTTCCGCCGCTACATCGGCCAGGTTCTCTCGGTTTCCGGCATACGTAAGCGCATCGAGGACGATCACCGAACATTCCGGCCAGCGTTCCAGCGCATACCGTGCAAAGTTAGAGCCGATGAACCCGGCGCCGCCAGTGACCAGTAGTCTCACAAGATGCCAACCCGGCTGTGATCGCCCAACATCAGTTTGTACGCCCTGGGTTTGGTGTGGGAGCGGGTCAGGACCACATCGCGCCCGATGAGCGAATCCTCGATGCGATGGGGCACGTCCAAGATCTGGCTCCGTTCCATGACTATCGTATGTTCCACTTCGCTCTCACGAACGATGCACCCCGGGCCAATTGCCGAGAAAGGGCCGATATAGGTGTGCTCGATGCGAGCGCCGGCCCCGATAATGAGTGGGCCGCGCAGGGTACTGTGCGAGACGGTCGCCCCCGCCTCGACGACCACCGTGCCCTGGATGATGCACTCATCGCCCACCGCCCCCAAAATTCTCGGTGAAATCTCGCAGAGGACTTGCCGATTGGCATCAAGCATGTCCTCCATCTTGCCGGTGTCGATCCACCATCCGGGCAGGATGTGCGGCTGCGCCGTCCCGCCGGCTGCCATCAGTTCACGGATCGCATCGGTGATTTCCAGCTCACCGCGCCAGGACGGCGCGATGGCGTCGGTCGCCGCGTGAATCTTTGCCGAGAAAAAATAAATGCCGACCAAAGCCAGGTCGCTCCGCGGCACCCGCGGTTTTTCCTCGAGCGCCACGATTTGCCCGTCGATCACCTCGACCACGCCGAATTCTTGCGGATTGGGCACGCGGTAGAGGAGGAGATGAGCATCGTCTTGTGCCGCGCAAAATCGCTGCGCATACGAGGCGATGCCGCCCTGGATCAGATTATCGCCCAGATACATAACAAACGGGTCGTCCCGCAGAAAGGGCCGGGCAGTGCGCACCGCGTGGGCCAGACCGCCGGGTCGGTCCTGACGGATGTACGTCACACAACAGCCAAACACGCTTCCGTCGCCCACGGCCGCCTCGATTTGATCGGCGGTATCGCCCACCACGATGCCAATCTCTGTGATACCGGCGGCGACAATATCCTCGATCACATAGAACAACACCGGCTTATTAGCCAGAGGTACCAGCTGCTTGGCGCCGGTGTAGGTAAGCGGTCGCAGGCGCGTGCCCTTGCCTCCGCTAAGAACCAGTCCCTTCATCTCGACACTCCCCGCCGCGCCCCAGTTTTCCCGGTCTTGGGTTACGGGTAAGTCTACATGCCGCGCTCCTACACATGGACAGCCCTTGTCATGGATGCCTCCCTTTGCTCCTCGTTTCCTTTTGAACAAGCGAGGGAATGTACCGGCGAACGATGGCTGCAGTGCCGGCAATAGCGCGGAGATGCCAGGCGCAGGTGCTGCTGATCTCGATGTTCTCAAGACCTGCCCAGTAGGACGGCACCGACTGGAGATCGCTGATCGCGGCCGGGGTCATCATGTGATAACCGCTGCCACGCTCACCGCCACTATAGAAACCGGTGTCGGGGAGTTGGCCGTCCATCGCGGGGAGTCCAACGTAGACCCAGAAGCCACGCCGTGTCCCGCGGCAGTCGTAGGCAAAGGCGACGCCCCAGGGACGGTGGCGGGTGGGGAAGGTGCCGGCCACGGCATTGCCGGCTCGGGTGGTCCGGCACTCGGCAGCGGATGTGGCAATGGGTGTGAGCGGACATTTGCCGTGTGCGTCGATGATGACCGGGGAGGCAGTAGCGGGGTGACGCGCTAACGATGTCCCCGCCGCGCCCTGGGCGACAAACAGTAGCAGCAGTACGGCGAGAAGCCGCCGAAATGCGGGAAGGTGGCTGGTTGCCGGGCGCATGAGTGCCTCTTTAGAACGCGAAGGGAGCCGTTCTTGATGCGAATCATTCTAGCGACTTCCCGCTGAACGCAGAGAGGTAATGGAGTCAACGAGAGAGGGGCGACTTTTGACGCCGGAGCGGACTATGGGGTATCATTTCAATAGCTGCTTAAGCATTGAATGGAGATGCCGTGCAAGAGGCATACCGCGCGCTAGCGGATCCCCATCGCCGAACTATTCTTCGGGTATTGCGCGGCGGTGAGCGTTCGGCTGGGGAATTGGCCGAGGCGACCGGCCTTCGCCCCGCGGCACTGACTCATCAACTCATAGTTCTCAAATTGGCCGATCTGGTGCGCGTTGAACGTCGTGGCCAGCGCCAGATCTATTCCCTGAATACTACCTTGTTCCAGGATCTTGTGTTCGAGGTCCTCAGTTGGTTGACCGAACCCGTCCCCGAGCAGGACGCTCCCGTAC
>JBPCKK010000076.1:0-11517 GCA_051004335.1 Chloroflexota bacterium | reverse complement strand
GGGGCATGGGAGGATCGAGACCCGGCGCGCGCTGGTGATCGACGATCAGGCGGTGCTCGCCTGGCTCCAGGAACGGCATGCCTGGCCGGGGTTAGGGGCCATTGGAATGGTACGGTCCGAGCGGCTGATTGGCGGTGAACGTACCGTCGAGGAGCGCTACTACCTGCTCAGTCGCAGTCTCACCGCTCAGACCTTTGGGGAGGCGGTCCGCAGTCACTGGGGCATTGAGAACCAGGTCCACTGGGTGCTGGATGTCACCTTCCATGAGGACCAGAGCCGTATCCGGGCCGGCCATGCGGCTGAAAACTTCGTCGTGCTTCGCCACATCGCTCTCAACCTCCTGCGGCAGGCCACGACCAAACGTGTCAGCGTCAAGGGACGTCGCCTCAAAGCCGCCTGGGATCCTGGCTATCTCCTCCAGGTCCTCACCGGTGTTTAGATGCGTTGGCCCTGAACAGAGGACGAATAAATTGCCGCCGAGCGGAGTCTCTCGCTAGACTTCAGATGCAACGCGGGGTAGAGCAGTGGCAGCTCGTCGGGCTCATAACCCGGAGGTCGTTGGTTCGAATCCAACCCCCGCTACCAAATTCTTGGGACCTACTTGGGCAGGTCCCTTTTTTCTTGCCTGGATACGGCTGTGTGGCTACGTGGCACGAATGATGCTTATAGTTGCAGACAAGCGCGCCCTATTAGGACCGCTTGGAGGACGTAACAATATGGCGCTACTTCAGCTCCTTTCCGAAGAATCGCTCGCCGAAGAACATGTTGACGTCTATTTCGGTGACCTCTATCGCATTGTCTGCGTCGGCGAGCGTATGGATTCCCCGGGTCAAACCGGCGGCATAGTGCGCAGCACCTATCTCGTCGATTGGGAGCAATTGGTGCACTTGCTCGAAGGCTATACCCACTTCGATGAGGATATTGTCGAAGTGCAGGCTGTGGGTGGAGAAGAAGCTCACCAGCTTCGACCTCTGCTGGGAAGCTCCCTAGCCTTGGGGCGCGCTTAGAGCACCAATCCGTGAGTTAGTGGGGGCGCGGATCTGGCGCTAGCCCTCACCTTCAGCGAGTGCCGCGGACGGCACGGCCAACACTATTGTTTCGGCCTGCACACTTTCTACTGTGTTGAATGGAATCTCCGTTTCGTGCTTGAAAAAGGTGCCGCGTTCGACCAGCATGCTCTGGACGCGATCAGTTTCATCACTCACGCGGATCCGCCGAAGTTGACCGACTTCACAGTCCGTGGCCCAAACGGCGGTCTGGTTGTCTAGAACAAAATCTCCGGGTGGTACGTTGTCCAGTTCCTCGATCATCGGCGTGAAGGCAATTGACTCGATCCCCGTTGCCGCACCGATAGGCAAATTGTCGGCAACATCGATCGGGTCATGAATGAGATCAGACGTCACCTCGGCTGCATCGGGTGGAGGGGCAATGTTTCGCTCCTCGAGCACAAAGTCCTCAAACGTATCAAACTGCGCCTCGGTGACGGCCAGGGCAACCGCGCCATCGTCAGCTGAATTTACCGTGCCGATTGGTACTACAACTTCGCGCCCGTCCACCGAAGTATGTGTCACCACCAGCGACACCAGCTGCGTCGTATCGGGATCATAGATGACGCGGCGAAGTTCGCCAAGCTTACCGCCATCGGGACGACGCACCTCCGCGCCAAACTGGAAATCCATACCATATCCTCCTCCGTTTGCACTGTGCATCCATACTAGTCTGAAGTGTCCGTGAATGGCTGGGCGCGCGTTGACCCCGTATCCGGGGCATTGGTAGAGTGAGGCGGCGCATCGCACGGAGAGGTCGCATAGTCTGGCCGAGTGCGCGGTCCTGGAAAGACCGTAGGCGGGTAACCGTCTCGTGGGTTCGAATCCCACCCTCTCCGCCAGTTTGTCGTTCCTCATATCGCTCCCATACAGCCTTAATTCCTCTCCAATATTTGGTCGGCATACTTGTTCTATAGCAACCAGTAACATGTGAGAGGATTTCCATGCAGAACCGAGCAAAACTAGGTCTTGGCAGCGTATTTCTTGTTGCCCTACTGGCACTCATCTTTGGCGCTGCCGGCGGAGCGGTCGCTGGCCGGGCAACGGCCACCAACAAGACTGTGATAGAGCAGGTGGACGGCACGAAAGGGTCACCGGCTTCTTACACCGGTACCGCCAGTGCGACACCGCTCTCCTGGACTGAGGTGGCCCAGCGCGCGGGCCCGGCAGTGGTCACAATCATCAACCAGCAGGCGGCGCAGTCGACGATCTTCGGTACCCAGCCCGGCGCCACCGACGAGGGTACCGGATTCGCCGTGGATAGTAAAGGCGACATTGTCACCAATAACCACGTGGTCGAGAACTCAGTGCCGGGCGGCCTGACGGTTGTTCTCGCCGATGGTCACAAAACCCCGGCCCACCTCATCCGCACCGATGTGAGTTCTGACCTGGCCGTCATCAAGATTGACGTGCCGATGCACACCTACCTCTCCTGGGGCGATAGCAGCGCGTTGCAGCCGGGGGAACCGGTGCTCGCCATCGGGAGCGCACTCGGGCAGTTTCGCAATACGGTGACTTCGGGCGTCATCAGCGCGCTGGGCCGCAGCATCACCGAACCCAATCAGACGGTCCTGCAGAATATGGTTCAAACCGATGCGGCCATCAATGAGGGCAATAGCGGCGGCCCACTTCTAGACGACCATGGTCAGGTTGTGGGTGTGAACACGGCAGTGAACCGTGGCGCACAGCAGGACAGTATCTTTGGCGCGGGGAACTCAGTAGTAGCCGTGGGTCTGGGCTTTGCTATTCCAAGCGCCACCGCGCAGTCCGTGGCCAGCAAACTCATTGCCGACAAGCCGCCGGCTCTCCTCGGCGTAACGTACCAGCCGGTCACCCAGCAAATCTCCAATTATTACGGCCTTCCGCAAGGGGCGGACGTGGCTACTGTCGTGCCCGGCTCCCCAGCGGCTACGGTCGGTTTGCAGCCACACGACATCATCACCCGGGTGAGCGGTCACGCGCTGGGCGTCAATGAATCGCTGCAGGAGATTATCGATAAGCACAAGCCGGGGCAGACCGTGACTCTCACCATCTGGCGCGGTGGGAAGACGTTTACGGTGAAGGTCAAGTTGGCGGCTCAACCGCGCTAGTAGCTAGCTGGACACACGGCCATGGGCACGCATCTTGCTTTCTTTGGACTGTGCGCTGGCGCCTCGAGCAAAGGCGATATTTCCGGACGGAAAGTGAGTGACGTGATGGTTCCTGACGGTATAGCACTGAGCAAGCGGCGGGCGGCGCGTCGCAACCTCCTTCATCGCTACGTGTATCTGCAACATGCTCTTTCGGAGGCCGAGCCCGGCTCAACCGCCTACGACTATTTAGTGCAGTCGTTTCGACAGTTGGGGTACACGCTTATCACCACCGGTTTTGAAGAAGACCTTGATCGGCTACTACGCATCCGCGTGCTTGAAGGTGGTCGCGCAGTGCCTAGCAAGCGCGATGAGCGCGACGTGGACCCGGGTTTGCTGTTGTTGGAGCGGCGCGCCCTCTAAGTTGTTTGGGTCGACGTGGAGTTGGCCGGCGGTGTGTCTGTCGGGATCGGAATGGGCGCGGTGACCGTGAAACCTGTCTCTCCCCAGTCGTATGGTGTGGCCAACAAATAGGCGCCTGACGGTAGGTTGTCCGGCAGGTGGACTGTACTGTCCAGTGTCCCCAGCTTGTCGGTCTGGCCCAGCAGGAGTTCACCTGCCTGCCGTCCGTTTGCGTCCGCATACACCGCCCAGACATAGCGCTGGGCTGGATAGTCGACCAGGTGTACGGCGAGGCTCTGGCCAGCGACCACCGAAGCATCGCATGTGAGGTTGGCACTGAGAGGACGCTCGCGCACGGAGAAGTTCGTCGTGAGACCAGCGACTGGGAGCGATACCCGATATGGGCCGGCCTCAAAGAACGGCGCGGGGATCTGTTGCGGCCAGAGATAGGCAGAGATGATCCCGCTGCCGTCGGAAATGGCGGAAACGTCGCGCTCCCCGCGGCCATTCGCCAACGTCACTTGCAGATCGTACACCGTATCCGCGGCCAGACCGGAGCCAACAAAGTGCAGGGCCGATGTCGGTGAGGGAAAATCCGGTTGTTCCAATAGCTGAGGCCCGCTCGTCCCCGCGACAAATGGAACACTTACGGCATCGCCCACTGACGTCGCTAGAACCAAGCGGTATACACCCGGCATCCAGCCTCCCGACGGAGGTTCCAGGCGTAAGGAAAGCGAACCGGAGGCATCGGAGCCCGCGAACAACGCCGTTTGGCCGCCCGAAGGATCGAATACCAGCGCACGCTCGATGGCGTTAACCGGCATATTTGTCGCCTGCACCATGCGCGCCGCGTTGAGACCGGCATTGGCCGGCATGACCGACACGGCTATCGCCGGATCATCCGCTCCCACGAGAGCGGCTCGAGGAACAAAAGCGAGAACGGTAAGAATAAGCGCGGCGCTCAGCGCCCATAGGTTGGTAGGGTTGTGTACTGACATATACGAGTACTAGCGTACAACACCGCCGTCACCAATTGCTTATCATTCCGACTTGATAGGCGCATCTCCTCGGCGCACAGTGGCATAATCGGAGAATGAGGTACACCCGCAATGCGGCGCGGTGATCCACGTTCGCCGGCGGCGGCAAACTATCGAGAAAAGGAAGAAACGGCGGCAAGGCGGTACGAAGCCTGTCTACGTGAACCCGACGTGGCCGCGCGCACTGCCGAAGCGCTGCGGGAGGCTTGCCGGCGCCATGGACTGGTCGTCGGGGGACGGCAGCTCTGCGCCGTACTCCGCCCACGCTTTTTGTCGGCAGAGCGGACTGAACATCTGGCGAGGGTTAGTGCGATCCTGGCGGCGCTTCTCGAGCGCGCCGGCGCCCACCTCCTGGCCTCGCATCGCCTGCTCGATCTGATCGGCGCCACGGAAGAGGAGCGTGACATCTGGTCGATTGATCCGGGCTACCCAGGATTCACTCTCACCTCCCGGCTTGACTCGTTCATGGCGCACGACCAACCGCGGTTTGTCGAATACAACGCGGAAAGCCCGGCCGGTATCGGATTCTGCGACCGACTCATCGAGGTATTCAACGAGTTGCCTGTTACGCATGCTTGGCGCCCAGACGCCCCACCCCAACCAGCCGATGGGCGGCGAGCGCTCCTCGAGATCCTCCTGGCCGCCTATCGCGACTGGGGAGGACAGGACACGCCAACCATGGCGATCATCGACTGGGAGAACGTGATCACGCGCCGCGACTTCGAGCTCTGCGCTGAACTCTTTCGGGAACACGGAGTCCCGGTGACCATTACCGACCCGCGCAGTCTGCGTTACGTGAACGGGACGGTGTGGTGTGGCAACGAGCGCATCACCCTGGTCTACCGGCGTGTCCTTCTCCCCGAGCTGCTGGCCAAATCGGCGGAGATACAACCGCTTCTCCAGGCCTACCGCGACGGAGCGATCTGCATGGTGAATTCGCCGCGCTCGAAGCTTTTGCACAAGAAGACCGTATTCGCCTTGCTCTGTGACCGACAACTGGGCCTGGAGATGACCCCAGCCGAGCGCGCGGTGGTGGAGCAGACGGTACCGTGGACCCGTGCGCTTCTCGAGGGATCGACCGAGTACGCCGGTCAGTCGGTTGATCTGGTCCACTTGCTCCTGAGCCAACCCGAGCAGTTTGCCCTGAAACCTACTGATGATTACGGCGGACGGGGAGTGGTGCTGGGCTGGGACTCGTCGCCTGAGGTGTGGGCGGAAGCGGTGGAGCAGGGGATAGTCACCGGCGGATTCATCGTGCAAGAGCGGGTGGATGTTCCTCAAGAGCTGTATCCAGTCTGGCGTGACGGGTGGTTGCAGGAGGAGACGCTGCTCCTCGACACCAATCCGCTCCTGTTCGGTGGACGCATGGGTTGCGTCCTTACCCGACTCTCGGGGAGCGCACTCCTCAACGTGAGTGCCGGCGCGGGGAGTGCCGTGCCGACCTTCGTGCTACAGGAAGAGAGAGGCTGACATGCTGTCGCAATTCACCGTGGGCATAGAAGAAGAGTTTCAACTCATCGACCCTGAAACGCGCAACCTGCAGTCCTCGGTGACCGAAATTCTGGCCGAGGGACAGGATCTACTCAAAGACCAGCTCAAACAGGAAATGTTCCAGGCAATGGTCGAGGTGGGCACGGTAATCTGCCACGATGTCGAAGAGGCACGAGTGGAGGTTTCCCGCCTTCGCGGCGCCGTCGCCGGCCTGGCGCACAATGCCGGGGCTCGTCTCGTGGCTGCCGGCACCCATCCATTTGCCTCCTGGCAGGATCTCGACATCACGGACGACGAGCGGTACCTGCAATTGGCGGAGAATCTGCAGGATATTGTCCGGTCGGTATCGGTCTATGGGCTTCACGTCCACGTGGGGATCGATGATCGCGACCGCGCTATTGAGATCATGAACGAGATTCGCTACTTTCTCCCCCATCTTCTCGCCCTCTCCGTCAATTCTCCCTTCTGGGAAGGACGGGATACGGGGATTAAGTCATATCGTTCAGTGATCTGGGGACGGATGCCGCGCAGTGGCGTCCCCGACCACTTCAGTTCCTGGGACGAGTACCGTCATTTTCTGGAAACGCTACTCAAGACCCGTTCCATCGATGAGCCGAAAAAGATCTGGTGGGACATTCGCCCGCACCCACACTTCAACACGCTGGAGTTCCGCGTCTGTGATATGCCTACAAGCATGGAGGTAACGATTGTCCTGGCCGCGCTCTTCCAGGCGCTGGTTGCCAAACTCTCCGTTCTGCGCTCACGCAACCTTGGATTCCGCACCTACCAACGTTCACTGATCGCCGAGAATCGCTGGCGTGCCATGCGCTACGGCCTCAGCGGCGATATGATCGACTTCGGTAAGCCAGCCGAAGTTCCGGCCCGTGCTCTCATGCTTGAGCTTCTAGAGTTTGTGGACGATGTGGTTGACGAACTAGGCAGTCGAGCCGCGTTGGCGCCGATCCATGACATTCTCGATAACGGCACCGGGGCCGACCGGCAGCTGGCAGTGTACCAACAAACCGGCGATCTCAAGGCAGTGGTGGATTATCTCGCCGAGGAGACCATGCGCGGCGTGACCGCCCCGCAGACGGCCGCTAGCTCGTCATAAGGAGAGGACGGATGAAGGTTGGGTTACTGGTGGGGCGCGAACGCTCCTTCCCCGAAGCGCTGATTGAAACAATCAATAGTCGGAACGAAGCGGGTGTCACCGCCGAGATGGTGCGACTCTCCGGTACCCGGATGGATGAAGAGATACCATATCGCGTCATCCTAGACCGTATGTCCCACGAGGTGCCGTACTATCGCGCCTACCTAACGAAGGCCGTGGCCGGCGGCACGACGGTGATCAACAACCCCTTCTGGTGGAGCGCGGACAACAAGTTTGTCGAGTGCGTTGTCGCCGAGCATCTCGACGTGGCCGTGCCCAAAACAGTCCTCCTTCCGAATAAGTCGTACGAAGCCGACATTATCGACGAGTCCCTGCGCAATCTCACGGGATCGATTCCCTGGGAGGAGATAGTTTCCTATACCGGACTACCAGCCGTGCTCAAGCCGGCGATTGGCGGCGGTAACAAAAATGTCGACATCGTGGACTCGGTCGAGGGATTGGTCGAGGCGTATGACCGCAGCGGCCCACTGACGATGATTTTGCAAGAGAAGATCGAGTTCGAACTGTACGTCCGCTGCTGGGTCATCGGCCGGGAACACGTGCGCGTCGCTGGCTACGACCACTCACGTCCCCACGAGGAGCGTTACCGACCCCATCACAACGCGGCGCAGGACCTTCTCGACAAGATTGTGCGCGATTGTCTTACCCTCACCCGCCATTTGGGATTCGACATGGACACGTTCGAACTGGCGGTGCGCGACGGCGTGCCGTACGCCATCGACTTTCTCAACCCGGCTCCGGATGGCGATCTCTCCTCAATCGGCCCAGATAATTTCGAGTGGGTGATTGAGCACACCGCCGACCTATGTATCCGTTACGCCCAGCAACCACCTCCCGCCCAGCCGCTCACTGATTGGCAAGCGCTCTGCGACGCCGTTCCACCACGAGTGTAATAGGCGTGGCATCATAGGGGACTAGTCTGCGCGGTTTGTTGTACGGGCCGCGCGTGTACGGAGAGAGGACTGCCGATGCAGGTGAAAGATGTGATGATTCCGGTGGTGGGTAGCGTGGAACCGGACACCTTACTGCGCGATGCCGCTGAGACAATGAAAGCCCTCAATCTCAACCCATTGCCAGTCTGCGACGATGAGGGTGTGGTGGTCGGTATTCTCACCGAACAGGCACTCGTCGATCACGCCGAAAGCGCCGGTTTGGCCGTTGGTTCCCAGAAAGTGAGCGAGGCGATGTCCACCGATATCTCCTGCTGCTTCGCCGATGAGGAGATCGCCGACGCGCTGAGCCACATGGACGAGCGGGCGACGGCCCGCATGCCCGTCATCGCCCGCGATCACACTCTCGTCGGCATCGTTTCACTGGAGGACATGCGCAAGAAGGAACAAGTAGTGGCCGGAGAAGTGACGGCCGCCGGCGGCGTTGAGTCGATCAGCGAGCTTGTCCAATTCCAGGACGACCAAGTCGACTTCATGAGCGACTCGTCGTTCCCGGCAAGTGATCCGATTCCACCGCCGACCTCGCTCGGCTCGGAGGAAGAGGAACGGGACGGACGAGGGAGCGCGCGATAGCGCCCATATGACGGGCCATCTGGTCACCTCCATCCTGGGCACGTGGGGATATCTCGCGGTCTTCGTCTTTGTCGCCGTCGAGTCGTCTGGCATCCCTTTCCCCGGGGAAACCATGCTCATTACCGCGGCGGCGTACGCCGGCGCCGGCCATCTCGACATTCCCTTCGTCATCGGTTGTGCCGCGGCCGGCGCCATCATCGGCGACAATCTGGGCTATCTAGCCGGCAGAACGGGCGGACGCGAACTCGTGCAGCGGTACGGGCGATACATTCACCTCGACGACCGCAAGCTGGGTACCGCCGAGCGCTTCTTCGCCAGACACGGAGACAAGACTGTCTTTTTTGGGCGTTTCATCGCTGTCTTGCGCGCCTGGGCAGCCTTTCTCGCCGGTCTCAATCGCATGCACTGGGCGAAATTTCTCGTGTTTAACGGGGCCGGCGGTATTGTCTGGGCCACGCTCTACGGCATCCTCGCCTTCGAGCTGGGCAAGAATCTCCCGCTCCTCGACAAAGTGGTGAAGACAATCGGGTATGGCGGCCTTGCCCTTGTGGTTGTTATCGCCATTGTCCTGTACGTCTTACATCGGCGAGGACGCCGTACGAAGCGCGCTCTTCAAGAGGCGCGCTCGCCGAAGGACAGCGCCGGGGGATCAGGATCGCATCCGCTGGACTCCATCGGATCCTGAGGTCCAGGGGGCAGTCGACCCTCCTCGACGTCGGTCGGAAGTCGCGCGTCTATTCCACCATGGCGCGGAACATACGGGCAGTTGCGGCAACCATTGCCGCAGCAGTACTCTCGATCTAGTAGGTAGCGCGCGGTGAGCGCGCCCTGCTCGTCGAAGATGTCGTCGTCCATTACACCTTTCCGGCCAGACCGTATGCCTGGCGCCTTCGATTGTACGGAGTGCGCATGTTGCGCCATACACCATGGCTATGACTATCCAGACCAAGAGCGCGAGCGAGCCGGCCACGCCGGAAGACGGCGTGAGAGTGTTGGCCGAACGCTACTGGCCCCGAGTCCTTCAATCTTCGGTCGCGGTGGACGACTGGCTGCGGGATCTGGCGCCGTCGACTGAGCTGACCGCCTGGTATGGTCATAAGCCCGATCGATGGGAGGGCTTCAAGCGGCGGTACCATGACGAGCTTGACTTGATGGTCGAACATGAATCCATGCGTCGACTGCGCGGTCACCTCCAGCACGGCGGTTTGACTCTGGTCTACGGAGCCCGCGACCGAGCGCACAACAGCACGCGTGTGCTCGCCGAGTATCTGCAAGACTTGCCGGCCCTGGACTTGCCTCGTCCACGCGTGATTCCGCATCACGTGATATTCGCCGAAAGGGCGCGCGAGCTGCCACCGTTGGGCCTTCTCGACAAACTGGAATCATTATGGGCGCTGTTCGCCTTTTTCGTGCCGCTGATCTCCCTGGTCACCGTGGAGATTATCCTGATCTACGGCCATTGGGCGTGCGCCGGCTTCCTGCTCGCACTCCTGCTCCTGGCGATCGTCACGTCGCTGCGCGTTCTCTGGCGAGAACGGCGGGCGCGGAACGCCGGAAATCTCCCTCCGGAGGAGCGAATTCTGCCGCCGGTCGCGGTACGCGATCTGGCCCGGGTGCTCGCCATCGCGAATGGGCTGCTGGTGCCGGCGATAATCGCCCTCGGCGCAGTCGCCTATACGATCGGGATCTGGCACTGAGAGCTACGAGGACTCAGAGCTATTCTTTCTCGAGTCAGGGGAGCCGGCATCCAGACCGGCGAGTTCCGCATCCACATCGCTCTCTTCGAACGTGCGAGCGCGTGGTAACCCGATGGGGCGAATGGCCTTAGGTAGGGTGGCGTCGACCACGTTGGCCAGGCGCCGGCGGACGCGAGCCAAAGCGCTGCGTCGCGAGTGGCTATCATACCGATCCAGCATCTCGCGCAGACTTACGGACAGCGCGGCCTCCTCAGTCCAGGCCCTGAGGACATCGGTGTAGACGTCGCCGGCGGTGCGTCCACCCGTATTCGAGGTGAGTTTACGGCGGCGAATTTCCATGAGAGTTGGCAAGTACTGAGTGCGGGCCCAGATGCGCGCCGCCTCCGCCAGCGACACATCACGACCACGGGAGCGCTCGAGGTAGAGCCTGTAGCCCTCCACGTGATGATGAAGCAGATGATACCGCCAGGCCGCGGTGAGCCGAATGCCTTCCAGTCCGGTGTGGCGCTCAAACTCCTTGCGGGCGTAATGGGTGAGATTGATCTCACCCTCCTTGCGCGCCAAGGCCTCGGTTACATTGGCATCGATAAACTCGACGCCTAGCGCTTTCGCCGCTGCAACGCGCGTATGACCATCGATCACGAAGTAGCGATTGCCTAGCTGATAGACCGTAATCGGCGGAAGCTCCTGGCCCGCGCTCATCTTCCGCACGATCGCCCGGTAATTGCCCTGCGCCGGACCTGATCCCAGCGGTAGGAAATCCGCACCTACCTTGTCCGCCTTCCCGGCACTGCACACTATCCGTTTGACCCGGATGGGGCGCACACCCAGCGGCATGCGTGAACTCACGCCGGCACGCTGCGCGGCGGCGTCGAAATCCAGTGGTGGCGATAGCTGTGATGGGCTCATGAAGTGTGTCTCTACTGTGCCCCATCGTACGGGTTTTGCGTATCGCCCCGTCTGCCTCCGGCCAACTCCTCACCAGTCAATCACGGGTAGGGGGGGGGGGGGGGGGGGGGGGGGGGGGGGGGGGGGGGGGGGGGGGGGGGGGGGGGGGGGGGGGGGGGGGGGGGGGGGGGGG
>JBPCKK010000075.1:0-10688 GCA_051004335.1 Chloroflexota bacterium | reverse complement strand
GCGGCGGTCATACTCGCCGCCTTCTTCCCTTCCCCATCTTTCTTCCTACGCATATCCCACCGGGCCTCAAACCCCAAACACCGTATATAGACTCTGGCGGGATTGATTACCTCGTGGCCATCCACTACCATGATAGCCATGGGCAGGTAGCGCTCGCCGTGGCTGATGGCGCCACGTTCTGCTGCATCCATGAAGATCCCCGAAAATATGGGATCCCGGTGAAACTTCGCTCGGGAATCACCGCACACTTGCTGGACTTCGGTGTCAGCATCGGCAGTCTGGACCTCTGGTGGGAACAGAGTGGCTCCTTCGTCACTGTCTCGGGTCCGCGATTGAGCAAAGTTGAGTTGGTGCGGATTGCCCGCTCCATGTCGCCAACGGCGGTTCCCAAGGGCTCGTAGTTGAGAGGGAGGGCACTTACGGCTGGCATCGCCCACATGCTCCTTCACTGGGCAATGGGCGGTCCCGACCTTATGGACGAAAAGTCTTGTGCCACGTGACCTCTTGCTACGATGGTCCATGAGCGATGGTACTACCGCTGCCCTGCTGGACTTTCTGCACGATTATGAGAAGCGCACGAACAGCCATTCTTTCGACGATCCGGCGCCGCTCATCGCGGACGACGCGACCTACTGGTTTGGGGGTGGATCTTTCACTGGTCGCGGCGCCATCAAGCACGCGATCGAGACCACGTGGGGCCTCATCCGTGACGAGCAGTACGCGATCAAGGACGTACGCTGCATTGCCGTGGACGCTCATGTCGCTGCATGCCTCTACACCCTCCACTGGAAGGGTCTGGTGGGCGGGAGTGCGCGCGAAGGGAGCGGTAGAGGCACAAGCGTGCTGCGGCGGGATGCTGAACAGTGGAGAGTAATCCACGAGCACTTGAGTCCGATGCCCCCAGATTACGGCGACTAAGGCTCGTCGCACCTGCCCAATGACAGAACCAAAAGAAGGCAAAAAGTTTGAACATTTGGTTCACAAGCTTGAGCCTCACGGCACGTTGCTGCGTACCTGGGAGTTGAACGGAGGGGTCTCAGCGCAGGTGACGACGTTGGAGATTGAGCGCCCTGATGGCCGAACGAAAAAGATGGTTGTCCGCCGGCACGGTGCTGTGGACCGCACGCACAATCCTCATATAGCGGCAGACGAATTCAAGCTCTTGCGGATAGTACGGTCGGCGGGGTTAGCTGCGCCGGAGCCGTATTTCCTCGACCAATCCGGCGAGGTCTTCTCCACGCCGTATGTGGTTATTGAATTCATCGAGGGGAGTACGGAAATCTCGCCCGCGGACGTACGCGACTCCATCCTCCAGATGGCCACGTATTTAGCCAAGATTCATCGAGTGGATGGTTCGCTCCTTGATCTCACGTTCCTCCCGAAGCAGGCAGCACGGCTTGCCGAAACATTGGACAAGGGGCCGGCAACCGTTGATACATCATTAGACGAAGGGCGCATTCGAGATGCGTTGGAATCGATCTGGCCGTGGCCGCAGCGGAATCCAGATGTGTTACTCCATGGCGATTTCTGGCCGGGCAACGTGGTCTGGAAGGACGGCCGGCTGGTTGCGGTCATCGACTGGGAGGATGGGGCGCTGGGAGATCCGCTCGCTGATCTTGCCAATAGCCGGCTCGAGATCCGCTGGGCCTTCGGGATCGATGCCATGCACACGTTCACTCAGCATTACATATCGCTGACAACCGTCGATTGCACCGACCTTCCCTACCTGGACCTGTGTGCCGCGTTGCGACCGGCTTTCAAGATTGCCGAGTGGGCAGGCGATGATAGTACCGCGAGACGAATGCGAGAGCTACACAAATGGTTCGTCAGTCAGGCATTCGAAAAGCTACCTGTACCATGAATCAGTAACCGGCGTCTTCGGCCGGTCAGTCTTCATTGGCCGAAAACGGTTGCCGCTCATGGCGCAGGAAAAAAGGCGGATGGCGACACATGGAAGAACGCCGCGAGCCGGGCCGCGCGGTCATACGTAATGGGGCGGCGACCGGCAAGAAAGGCGGAAACTGCGTGCCGATTGGGGAAGACCGGCCCAACGAGCGCGCCCTGACGCATACCGTTGGCTTCGAGTAGGGCAGCAACCACTTCCCGCGGCGTGGCTCTGATCGGCTCCTCATGTTCGGCGTCCCAATCGTAGACCAACTGGCCGAGTAGCCCTACCATCTCTCACTGTCCGGGCGAGATCGGACGCTGATCGGTCAGCGTGTCGATCATCTCGCGATACGCATTAGCCTGTGCCTCTGACGTAATCGTTCGTGGTTCAAGGGCCAGGAG
The DNA here is from genome assembly GCA_051004335.1 of Chloroflexota bacterium. Classification (GTDB taxonomy): domain Bacteria; phylum Chloroflexota; class UBA5177; order UBA5177; family UBA5177; genus CAVSUG01. Next base: position 8,399 of record JBPCKK010000075.1, on the reverse strand, counting down.
AAGCGCAGGGTACTCGGTAAGGTGTCCATATTCAACGTTAGTCGTCATTACCATTGCTCCTTGTCGTACTCGGCGTGAGTGCCGAACCACTTCAGCACCACGAGGCCGCGGTCATAATCTATGAAGGTCACGAGCCGATACTCATTGCCCTTAATGTTGAAGACCACCAGAGGATCGACGTAACTGGCCGAGTTGAAGGTTTGCCGGACATCGCTGAAATTACGCCAACGGGCCGCTTGGACTGCTGGCCACCATCCCCGGAGTCCAGCAGCAGCATCGGCATGCCTGGCGCTGTAGTCCTTGAGGCGGCGGGAGTTCAAGGGCCTCATAGGTGCATGGTATCAGAATTGATACCATAGAGCAACATACTCGCGGGAAGACCACCGGGAGCTTCTAGGGAGAGGCAGCCGACAGCGCCAGAATGGCTGACGCCAGACCGCTGACCTTTGGAGTTCCCCAGCCGGTTACCGGATTCCAGCCGGCGCCCGCGTGATAGTGTCCGTTGCTTCCCTGCGTAATATTGCTGAAGGCCTGCATGTATGACGAGGAATTACCGATGCCGTACAAAATCGCCGGCGCGGCGCCTATTGACTTACCCGCATGTTGCGCATCTTCTTGTATGAGTGTCCAGATTGCCGCCCATGCGGGAGCGCCCAGACTTGTGCCCCCGGCCTGATGCCAGGCGCCGTGGTAGAAGACCTCGACGCCGGTTGCCGGGTCCCCAAGGAAAGCCACATCCGGTACCCAGCGGTACTTACCCGGCTTGAGGTTCGAGGTGAGCTGCCAGATGGGTCGGGGCAATGGTGAACCCTTGCCGCCACCACTGAGCCGCCAGGCGGTTTCCTGGCTAATCGTGCCGTCGTCATTGAGGAGCAACGATGTGCCACCCACCGACACAACCGATGGATCGGAGGCCGGATAGGTAACGCCTAGTTTTGAGCCACACTGCCGTACCGGACCAGGGTGGGCGCCGGAATCGCCACTGCTAACAAAGACATTGACACCATGCTGGAGACTTGCGGCCAACGCGTTCCTGGTGACTTGGTAGCTCGTGCCGGGCTTGCAGGCCCCGAACGACATGCTAATCGTACTGGCGCCACCGGCAACCGCGGCATTGATCGCCGTGGCCAGAGTCTTCCATCCTGCTCGGCTTGATTGACCATCCTGGACGTAATACACCTGGATGGTGGCCGCCGGCGCGAGGGCGTGCGCCCACTCAATATCGAGCGTTGCCTCGCCGCTGGTCTGTAGTGTAAAGCCATGACCCGCCGGAAAAAACGTCTGGAGCGTGGGATCGGCCAGCTGATTCGCCGCATCAAATTGCTGGATGTCAGCGGGATCGAAGCGATCAAACTCGATGAGGGCAATGGTCTGGCCGGCGCCATCGATTCCCTGACCAAGCAGGGGAGTGATGCCGTAGGCTGCCTGGATTTGCGCCGGAGTATAGGCGCCGGTCGACTGATGAGAGGCGGCGAGTGTCGAGAAGACAGGCGCCGGTGGGGTCGTGCCGGAGGTCGACGCGGGGACTCCGGCCAGACCTACTCCGGCCAAAAGAGCGAGAAGAAGTCGATTGAGCATGGCTGGTTCTTTCTAGTGAGGTGGGTACGTATTTAAAGGATTAGGCATATTGAGTGTGGTTACTGTACTGGTTTTGGTTGGCTCCTTCGAGTGCTTCCAGCGCATCGAAGGAACAGTCAACGGCACAGGCCAGATGCTCACGCAGTTGATCGAGCGAGACCCGACCAAGGAGAACCTGGCGGAGATGCCGTTCCATGGCGTCCAGGGCTGTTTCCGCAATGATACCCCGAGGCGTCCGGCCCTCGCGACGCACCTGCTGCTGCACCGCTGTCTTGAGATCACGATTTGCCAGCTTGAGCATCCGCGCGGTTCGTAGCATGCGGATTTCATCGCCATCCGCGTAGTCGAGTGTTCCGACCAATCGGGCGCATCTCGCTTCAATCGCTCCAGTATCGGCCCAGCCGAGTGATGCGGCAGATCTCGATCGCATGGCGTTACCTCCGTGCTCAATAGACGGTGCTTCATAGTTGGTGCGCCGCGCCGAGGGAATTCGCTTCCGGTCGAGGCGGCGTCTGGCGGAGTGGGAGAAGGAGGAACCAGAACCCGCACGTGGCTGGCAGGCCGGACGTGCGGGTTCTGGAAGAAGGAAAGCTAACTTTGCAGGATGTCGACAGCGGCGGCCGCGCCGGTGCTGTTCCTGAAGACCAGGACGGTCTGTCCGGCGGCCAGGTCGCTCACCGTGCCGTTCATCACTTTGCTGACGGTCACGCTACTGCTTAGGGTGTACGTAGTGGTTGTGCCACCGTGCTTTTCGCCTATGGTGACCGTGTTGGCGCTAACCGCGACAATCACTCCACCGTGGCGGGCTGGCTGGGTGCTGTGCTTAAGGGATTTGGAACCCGTCCAGGCGTGGTGGGTGGGCTTCGCTGTCCCCACCGCGTGATGCGAAACGTGAGTAGTGTGGGCAGCATGGGCGGGGGATACGGTGAATGCTTGCGCGGTTGTGGTACCGGTCGCTACGTGTATATCGACGTGCGCGCCGACCACCAGATCAGCCGTGCTGCCGGTAACCATACGCAAGACGTGCGTGCTGGTCGAATAGGGAATACTTACGTTTCCGCTCTGCGTCTGCACGTGCAACGTCTGATTACTGGTGGCGGTCAGCACTCCGCGCACAGGTGCTTGGTGGGTGTGTACTCGAGGCGCCGTCGCGCTCTGTGCCTGGATATTCGTCGTCCCCATACCGATGGCCAAAGGCAGGACAATGCCCGCTACGACTGCGGGTAGGATGCGTCGTCTCATTCAAAACTCCCTGGTAGTTGAAAAGTGCACGCGGCTGGTTAATCCGTTCACTACGACTGTACCGGGGACTACTGAGAGGTGGGCACAGGCTTTCTGAGAGTTTTCTGAGAACTGGAACACGTTTTGGCGTTATACGTCTGGCGCTATCGCACGGGAAACGTGAGCCGGCTGCCCTTTTTCAGGAGTTTGGCGGAGAGAAAGTCGAACGGAATCGGCGGAGGGTCTCAGGAAAATCTCAGGAAACTACCGCTTAGTGGCGTCTGCTCGCGACGCTCGATTCACGAGAGGCCTCGTCGGGCTGGTCCTGCATGGACGGTTCCACGAGGAATGAGCGGGGCAGCGTGACGGCCACGGTGGTACCCCGGTCCGGACTCGTATCCAGGTGGATCTTGCCACCACTCGCTCCAACCAGGGTGTGGACTATTGAGAGACCAAGACCGGTTCCTCCGCTCTGACGTGCCCGGCTCTTATTCGCTCGATAGAAACGCTCAAACACGCGCTCCGCATCCTCATCGGACATGCCCGGACCTTCATCGCGTACCAGAATCGACACAGTGGTGACCGTGGCGGCGCCGCTCAGTGTTATCGGTTCTCCGGGAGTGCTGTAGCGGGCGGCGTTGTCGATGAGATTGGTGAGGATGCGCCTCAGCGCCTCGGGGTCAACTGAGGCGGAAAGCCTATCCAGTGATGGCGCATTGAATTGAATCACTCGTTCCGACCAGGCGGATCCGTAGCGCGAGATGAACAGTTCAATAAACTCCCGCAGCGCCACCGACCGCGGATCGAGCGCTTGGCCGGCATCCAATCTGGTCAACGTCAGGAGATCGTCGACCAGCCGCGAGAGCCGAACCGCTTCGAGATGGATGTCAGCGAGGGCTGCCACATACTCCTTCTCTTCGACTCTCTGGCGGAGCAGGATCTGTGAAGTCCCACGCAAAACAGTTAACGGAGTGCGCAGCTCATGGGACGCATCAGCCAGAAATTGACGCATCCGCTGCTCCGATGTCGTGGCTGAAGAGAGGGCATCCTGCAAGCGATCGACCATGGTGTCGAAGGCGCGGCCCAGACGGCCTACCTCATCGGCGGACGGCGTGAGATTGGCTCGTCGCCCAAGGTCGCCAGCGGCAATTGCTTCCGCCGCCCGGGCGACTCGATTGAGAGGACGGAGCGCGCGATTGATGATGGGGATGGCAAAGAGCGCGGCGAGGAGGAGCGCCACCAGTGCACCAAGGGTAAAGGCGACCCGTGTCTGGCGCACCGTGTCGTACGGAGCAACCATCGAGCGCCCGAGGATGGCATAGCCCACGGGATGGCCGTGCGGGCCGAGCGGCGCCGCGATCAGGAGAAGATCGCCGAGATTTAGCGCGGGCGGCAGCGGACGAGGAGTATGATGTCGCGGGTGTGGCTTGAAGATAGCGGAAACAGGAGGCTCCAGGCAGCTATGCGCCACAGCCGGCGCGCTGACTATCGCTGACGGGGCAGAGGTTTTGATTAGGGTCTGAATGGTTGACGCCGGCAGCCGCATCGGTTGGGTGTGTCCCGGCTCGCCGAACCCGTGATCAGCCAGCGTCGCGCCGGCTGGGGTGACGATCTTCACGGCGATATCGTGGGAACCGAGGAGACGCGCCAGTTGCGGCGCGTTCAGATTCAAGTCTCCCGTTGACCGAATGAAGCATGGACCCAGAACCGCCAGTTCAGCACGCGCCGTGTCGTGCAGCGTGTGGGATGTGGTCACACGCAGGTAGTTCGTAAGCGTAATGGACTGATAGATACCCAGTCCCAGTAGCACAGCAGCCAGGATACCCAGGTACCAGAGGACCAGCCGGGAGCGTAGTGTGGTCAAACGGCGCCACGAAGTGGAGATCAGTTTCACGGATTAAGCCGGTAGCCAACGCCCCGCACGGTTTCAATGAGGCGTCGGTCCTGATCTCCCAACTTGCGTCGAAGGTAGCCTACATACACTTCAACATTGTTCTGATCGCCATAGAAATCATAGCCCCAGACGCGGTCGAGGATCAGTTGGCGCTCGAGCACCCGTTCGGCGTTGAGCACGAAGAGCCGCAGTAGCTCGTACTCTTTGAGTGAGAGCGTAACACCCTCACCGTTCATAGTCACGGCACGGCGCGCCTGATCGAGTGTGATGGCCCCGACGCGTCGTATGTCTTCCTGTGACGGCAGGTGACGCCTGGTGACCGCATGAATCCGCGCCAGCAGTTCATCAAAATCGAACGGCTTGATGACGTAATCGTCGGCGCCCGCCTGCAAGCCGGCTATCCGCTCGGGTACCTGATCGCGCGCGGTGAGCATAATGATAAGGATCTCGGGATCGGCACGAAGACGCGCCGCCACCTCCAGACCATCCATGCCGGGAAGCATGACATCGAGAATGACTAGATGGGGCTTGAACCGTTCAACTTCGCGCAGAGCACTGGGGCCGTCCTCCGCGGTAGCCACGGAGAATCCCTCATAACGCAGCCCCAGGCGCAGAAAGTTCACGATGTGCGCCTCGTCGTCCACCACCAGCACGCGTGGCTGTTCCGGTTCGGTCATGCCAGTGGCTCGTGCGCTTGTGATCCGTGATTCCTCAACGCTTGAGTGTCCTCCCTCCAGAGTACCGCGTGAGGCTGAGAGAAGGACGGCGCCTTCCTGAGAATCTACTGAGAACTTCAGCATGGATGAATGATCCAGGTGCTCAATGTTAGGCGTAAGCATCCGCGTTGTCTGCTCTTCTCAACAAAGTCTCAGGTTGTTCCGTCTCCAGTCTCAGGTTGGCGTCCTACGGTAGAAGATAGTCACTCCAAATTTGAGTAGGTATACCATGCATTCTTCCCTCATGCGTCGCCGAAGGCTCGGACTTCACCGGCGGGAGCCTTCGGTGGCGCTCTCTTCCATTACCCGTGCCGCTCAACACCCGCGGATTGTGCGCTTCCTCGCTCTCGTTGCGTGCCTCTTCGTCATCACCGGAGTAGGGCTAGTAATTCGCCAACTTTTGGCGCCCCCAGGATCGACTGCCGGGCTGGCGATCGGACCGCAGCCGGCCACTGCGACAGTTCTGGCCCTGCAGCCGATGGGAATCAATGAGCAGCTCCTGTTGCGCATGTCGTCCGGAGTGCCGTTGCGCAGCCTGGTCTCGGCTCCGGGCAGCTTCGTGACTCGTGACGGTAGCCCGTTGCCGGTGAGGAATATCGTACCGGGCGATACGCTGGTTGCCTACCCCAAGAATCAGACCGAGGATCGTTCCCAGGTGTCCAGTAGCCTGAGCGGCATCGTCGTTTCGGCTCCCGATCCGGGAGACAATACCATGCTCTTGCGAGTCGACAGCACACGGACTATCGTGGTCGTATTGAACAATGGAACACGGATTACGAATACTACGGGAACGGGTCCGGGTAGCACCGTTCTCATGGATTCCGATCAGGTGCATGTTCAGGGCGTGCTGGATACCGCCCGCGATGAGATGACGCGGACAGCCGCCGTTATGCGTGTCGGTCCGTGACCGTTACGCAGCTCGATGGTCAATACATGTAGGGGTCGCCTGCCTTGGCGGGCAGAATCTGCTTGGGCATGACAACCGCCAGGCTTTGCCCCTGGAATGACGTCTCGCCCATCTTGCCGATCACGGTGACCCACTGATTGTCGCGCACCTTGCCATGCGAGACGTCGCGCACCATCAAGCCCACCGGCCGCGCATCGGCGATGCAGCAGGTGACCTGGTAGCGCAACACCATGAGGTAACCCGGAGGCTCCATTGACGTGTTGTGAACCACAATTCCCGTAAGCCGAATTGGTTTGCCCATGTAGTCTTTGGGGTTCGGATCGGCGCTGAGCGCGCCCACCCAGTCCTGCAGGCTAAAGGTTCTGGTATCGACGGAAAGGCTTACTCTCTTGACCGCGCTCACCCCATGGGTGGCGCCGAAGCCGGCAACCTGAACACCCCGCTGGAGCGCGGAGAACGCCGCCAGGCTGCGCGGTGGAAACACGGCGGCGAGGACGAGCGGGAACGCCAGGGCAACGTACGTCCACCACTTGGTTGATGGTTCGTCACAACCACAGGCATCAGTAGCGCAGCAGGCGTCTCCATTGCTGGGTTTGCTGGTCAATCGGAGCGCGCACAGCCCGACAAGCACGGCGCCGGCCAGGGTGGTCGGCCAGATGTAGGTCGGATTGATGTACAACGTCATAATGTGCCGGGCGAGCAGTGAGAGGATGAAGATGCCGTAGCCGCCGAGCAGAGCCGCGGGAAGTGCTCGGCGGAGATCAAGCCTGATCGGACGAGTACGGACCAGGTGACGTTCAATGCGCATTGTCATAAGAGAGTTCCTTTGAGATTGAGCAGAAGTGCCGCCAGGAACACCAGCTCCGCGGTAACCGCCACCATGACAAGGACTACCCGTGGTCGGAAGGCAGTAAGGAGCATGGCGACTCCCTTCATGGAAAGCATGGGCCCGATAACCAGGAAGGCCAACAAGGCAGGGGTAGGAAAGAGGCTGGAGTATGACAGGGCGAAAAAGGCATCTACCGTTGAGCAGATGGAGAGCACGAAGGCCAGGCTCATCATAGCGACGATGGAGAAGACGATGCCCGCGCCCAGACTCGTGATCGCCGCCCGAGGCACAATCACCTGGGTCGCGGATGCGACGGCGGCGCCAATCAGAAGAACCTGCATCATGCCCATGAACTCGGAGCCCGTCTGATTTGCCGCCAGCACGAGATTGCCCCGCGTCCTACTCCAGCGGCCTATCGCGGACGCTGGACCATGGTCGTGCTCGTGACCCTCATGGTGGTGGTGCCCAGGGTGGTCGTGGCCGCCGCTCGTCCGCAGACGGGCAGCCATCAGCTGCTCACCCCGGCCGGAGTACCCGATGAAGAGGCCAACACTGCTGGCCACGACAAATGCCAAGCCGCCACGCAACCAGACCATCGAGGGGTCGTAGCGAAACGCGACTGCCGTGGCAAAGAGGGCAATGGGGTTGAGAATCGGAGCGGCGAGCAAAAAGGCAATACAGGTTGATGCCGGGACACCTTTGGCCAAGAAGCGGCGCGCGACTGCCACGTTGCCGCACTCACATACCGGCATGAGCATGCCCATCCCCAGAGCAGGTATGAGGGAGAGCACTGGATTCTTGGGCACGAAGCGCAGCAGCGTGTCCTCGCTAACAAAGGTATGAACCAGCGCTGAGACCACCACTCCCAGCATCAGGAATGGTGTCGCCTCGATAAGAATGCCGAGGAAAAGGCTTATCCAATCCTGTACTGGTGGGGGAAGATTCATCGCCACTCCGGGTTGAAGGTAGAACAACTGTACGTCTGAGTCTACTACCCCATGCACCTGTCTAGCTGGGCGAGCACACCATTCCTTAACGAAACGTGTGCTTCCCACGCTCCTATCCCTGGCTGCACCGTTGCCGGAAATTGGCATGGCTAGCCGTAGTCTGCTACGGTGGCAGAGTAGTTTGCGTGCTGAGCCCCACTATTTTTTCGTAGAGAAGTGGCGCTCCGGGGATCAGTGCGACCAAAAAACCCAGGAGGTCGCGGATGAGGAAGCCGCTGATTGCGGTCAGTCTGGCCGTCAGTACCGG
>JBPCKK010000074.1:0-3854 GCA_051004335.1 Chloroflexota bacterium | reverse complement strand
GCCGGCCATCCCGCACGTTCGGCAGGGCGACCGTTGCCGGCCCCGCCACATCGTACCGTCTCAAGAACCGCGTCCAGGTTCGTCCGCCGTTGTGGGTGACGTTGATGCCGCCGTCCCCGCCACCCGCCCCGCCAAACGAGGGTATCCAGCCTACCTCTGGAGTAACGAAGACCACACCCGCCTCAAATCCGCTGAGGCCGGTACCACCCCCCGCAACCCGACCATGTTTGGTCCAGTGCCTGCCACCATCCGTGGTACGCGAGAGGAAGCTCCCGTTGCAACCGCCCATCTCACAGTAGCGATTCACATCCGGCTCGGACAGTACCCACCCGTCGCGTAGATTGACAAAGTCGATGGTCGGCGAGCATTGGAATAACCGATGGAGTTGCGGCATCCAGCGGCGTCCTCCATCTTCAGTGGCGAAGACCCGCGTGTTGCAGCCGGAACCGGCGTACAGCGACCTACTTCCCGCAATCCATCCGTGCCGGAGATCGACAAAGTGGAGGCCTGTGAGTTGGAGAACGGAGGTGAACATTTGATGCCAGGTCATGCCGCCATTGGTGGTGGCCAGCAGACGGGAATCCGGCCCACCGGGAATCAACCAACCGTGGCGCCGATCCAGGAACTGGAGGGCTTTCGGTGCCTGGAAGGGGAGAATGTTGCTGCGCCAGCTCAGTTCCTGGCGCCAGGACATCCCACCATCGTTCGTCGCCAGTACTACCTGCCGGCATGGCAATGTGGGCGAGCTGAACCAGAAACAGCCTGCGGGAGTGAGACCCTCCGCCCAGCCGTCATGCGGGTTTATGAAGTCAAGGGAGAGCATGGCCGCCGGCGCATCCAGCCGCCGCCAACTCTTCCCACCATTTGCTGTTCGCAGCAGGTAGGTCCGTGTCAGGGAAATCCCCGAGGCCCAGCCATGTGCCGCATCGGAAAACGAGAGTGCAGTAAGGCCGAGCGTAGGCGGCGCCGACATCCGCCCGAGGCAGTGATACCAGGAGAGCGCCCGGAACCCGCCGTTGGCGCGGAGATTGCTTCCCATGGGCACAATCAATCCACCATCCCCTCCCGCTCCGCGCCATCACGGAGTATCCACCGTAGGTGGCAATGCGATTCGATGTGCGTAGTGCGGTTACGTGGATGCCCACGCAGACGTAGCGCGACCCGTTTGAGGGGATGCGATAGTCGGGGACAACGATGTGGTTGACGGTGACGTGCGTCGTCGTTCGGAATCGGCGTATCCAGGCGCCATTGGGCTGCCGGCCCGGCAGGGCCAGATACGCGTAGGCACGCTGGTAGTGATGCTCGTCGATGGCCTTGTAGTAGTCGCGTATGACCCCGGCCGGGAGGATCGCAGGGGTACTTGTGGTGCGAATGGAATCCTTGGGAGCGCTTGGTCCCAGAGTGGGTGTCCTTGACATTGGTCCGGTAGGGGCCGGCCCGAGTGCCGTCCCTCCGCCCGCAGGCGGCCCTCGCCGCTGGCTCGAGACTTCCGATCGCTGGTGGAAGCGCGACTGGCCGGAAACGAGCACGAGCAACAACGCTGCCAGGCCAGCTACCAACCACTTCATTGAGCCCTCCCGCGATGCCGGTCACTCTCATGGAACGCGCGCGGATCTGGAAAGATTACACGGAGACGGCGGCTGGTTTCTTGCCTGTGACATTTTTGCGTCTCCGGCGTTATATCTTATGGGCGATGATCAAATACATTCGGCTTCAACCTTCCACGAAACGATACCTGGATAACCAAGCCTGGTTTCCTCAGTTGTGACAACGGCAGGGCATATGGTTTCGCAATGGACGTCTAGCGCGCCTGGAGGCCAGGAATGAACTTGAAGTTGGGAGCCACAGCGCCCGTGTTACTACTTGGCATGATCTGTCTCGCTCCGGCGCCGGCGATTGCCCGGTCATCGCGAACGGCGCGGGTCGAGGTGGTGAGGCAGGGGTTAGCCGTTTCCCTCTCGATCCCCGCCAAGCAGTATCCGGTCAATGCGATAGTGCGGGCGACGATGCAGGTGAGCGACGAAACTGCGGGTGCGATTCGGCTTAACCGGATAACCTTTTACGGTTGCTGGGGAACCTTTCCTCCTCAGGCGTTCGTCATGTCGAACCGCAGGCAGATGTTTCCGCCGGTTGTGCTCAGTCCCGACATTCCCATTTGTCCCCGACCGCATGGCGGCACGATGGACTTGCGGGCCGGCGCAAGTCTGGTTAGTCACGAATATCTGCTCCTTCGTGGCCCACAGATTCGGGCTTTTGTGTTGCTCTCTAGCATGCGCCAGCAACAGTTGCAACAGCAGACACCATTCATCGGGACACCCATTCTCACAGTGAAGCTCACGCGCGGTGATGCTCCCACCGTGAGAATTCAGCGAGGAGCGGCGCCGGTGGCGCACGTCCTCCGTCCGCCGTACGCGCGCGGAGAGCTGTTCATTGGAACTGGGTGGGTGCGATCGGTAGGAGCTCCGTCCTTCGGCGTGCGAGGGGTTAACGCCATCGACAGCGTCGATAGTAGTTGGAGCAGGACAAATAGTTTGGCGGTTCGACCCAAACTCGACTCCGGCTACAGTCGGATCGTCCAGTGGCACAGTGTGGTGGGATGGCTGGGACACTCGGCGGCGAGCATTGATTTCCGTCAACGGTGAGCCTAAGGGCGATGTTCTGGTCGGGTAGCGTGGCCGCTGCGGCGGCTGGCCGGCCAGGGGGTACGGCCACTACCATGAGACAGTCGAGGTGGTGAGGGACTATCGTGGTTGGGCGACAGGGCAGCTGAGACGCTGCTTCACACATCGATGGACCGAGTGGGGCATGAGGCATGAGGCAGTAGGCTAGTGCATGAAGTCGCTCTCTCTGATCACCATCGACCCCGCCATCTGTAACGGTCAGGCCTGTATCAAGGGCACCAGGATTCCGATGAGTGTTGTCCTGGACGACCTGGCCGCGGGACGATCGAATCGAGAGATCCTTGATGAGTATCCGACACTGACGCAAGAAGACATAAGGGCGGCCATCGGGTATGCGGCAGAGTTGATAACTCACTCCGTCGCTGATGCGACCTTTGGCTCCATCCAAGCGCGACAGCCAGTCACTGAGGAGGAGGTGCGGCAAGCGTTTGCCGAGCACGCCGCAACGCGCGATGAACGCACCAAGTGCTCCTGATACCAATACAGAGAACATTCCTTGTCCTTAGTGACCACCGGCGATGACGTCAAGGAGCCAAGGGACGGTAAGCAGTAAGCACGCAGCGAGGTTAATCCAGTGGTATTGGATGAGGACCGTTGCGAACTCACGCAGGGCAGCCCTGGCGGGCTAATCGTTTTTCACGATGAAGACCGGGAGTAGGTCAGGGCTTCATGACAGTGCGTTTCCCCGGGATATGTCGCCCAGTCGGACGCAGCCAGCACGGATGCCATGCACGGGCTGAAGCTACTGCCCTGACTTATTGGCCCCGAACCACGTCTGCTACCGGTCTTCACGGTGAAAAAACCATAAGCCCAGCACTGCGTCTATTACCGGCTCTCGACCGGATTGAGCCGGCGTTCGCATGCCTCCAATAGCGTTGGCCGTGGGCGCAGAGCCAGATACAAGACAAATCCCACCACGTTGAGCACAACGACAAGCAGCGTGGCGGCCAGCCAGGCCATCGTGTCTCTGGATCGCGAGCGGATGTCCGCGAAGGTCCAAACGACGAGACCCACCCACAGGGCCAGACCGCCAGCCAGCAGTGCCATAAAGGTAATCGGTCCGATTTCCTTCAATGACGACATGTGCGCTACCTCCTACGTCATTGTAGAAAGGAGACGAAGCGATTCCCACCCCAACATTCGTCTCGGTCCCGAGCGGTGGATCCCCTGCAT
>JBPCKK010000073.1:0-9490 GCA_051004335.1 Chloroflexota bacterium | reverse complement strand
TGTTCGGTTCATACGTCCTCACTCCGGCTTAGTTCGCTCTTGACCCTTTTGAACCTAACTGTCCCCCTTCGCCCTGCGGACGGCTTTCCCGTCCTCCGTGGCGGGTCGGTATTTGTCGGTATCGACCCCCGACATTCCCGCGACTACTACGGGGACTCCGCCCCATGTCCAGCATTGGCCGCAAGCTGGCCTACTCCCAGACGGGAGAGCTGAGCATGGTTCCCACGTTCACATAGGTAGCGTCTCCATGCTGCTGTAGGTCCGACCTGTACCCCTTGCTCGGCTCGTTGCCTCGCTCGTCACCGGAGAGGTTGGGGGCAATGGAAGAGCCAACCTCTTGTCCGTCACAAACTTCATCCACCCTAGCGAGATGGATGATCCGGTGACTCTGCCCTAGCCCTACCGTTATGCCGGGCAGTCCAACCTACGGGGCGTCTGACGATCGTTTCTTGTGTGACCTTGGCAGCACTCCGGCTAGCAGGTCGACAGAGAGTAGGGTCTCTGTCTCCCACATTGTCGGGAGGGCTTCAAACACGATTCTGCTTCGGGTCCTCCTGTTTGCCTCCCTAGCCGCTCTGCTCTCTTCATGCAGGGTTTCAACGCTTGAAACTCTCTACCTATGCGCCTCGTGGCGCTCCGCTTGGATGGTTGTGGGCGACCACGATGGCCGGAATGTTCTCTTTGACCGCGTCGCGGAAAACCTCGGCGACGCGAACCTGCGAACTGTTGACGCTCCCGCGGTAGACCTGACGAATGCCCATAACGTGGTTCTTGGTATCGAGCAGCACCACCCGCAGATGTTCCTGATCCAGCAGTCCCATCTCGATTTGCAACAGGGTGGCCACATCGGACGGTGATCGAACCTGCAGGCGATCCATCTCCTCGACCAGGACAAGACGCTTGCCCAGCTCGAGCGCGGCTTTGATCGTTACCGCCTTGGCCTCGCTAATCCCCTTGACGGCGTAGAACGCCTGCAGAGGCGCTCGATATAGTGCCAACAAGCCCCCAAACGAGACCAGTAAGCTCTGGGATAGACTGACCACATCCTGGCCCACCACGCCCACTCTGAGCAGTATGGCGAGTAGTTCCGCCTCGGAGAGATGCTCTGGCCCGAGATGCATGAGCTTTTCGCGGGGCTGCTCGCTGGCGGGCCACTCTCGTACCGGAAGCCGGTAGGTCACGTCCTCTCCCTCTGCCCCGAATCTGGCCTGCCGCCTATAGCATAGGGGAGAACAGGCGACATGGGAAGGGGAAAATCAATGACAGACATGCAATTTCGACGACTGGGCGATTCCGGTCTGAAAGTCTCGGTAGTCGGCTTGGGCTGCAACAACTTTGGCCGTCGATTGGACCGCCAGGCCACGGCGCGGGTGGTCGACGCCGCGATCGACTGTGGCATCAAGCTGTTTGACACCGCCGACGTCTACGGCAGTGGCGAGAGCGAGGAGTATCTCGGCGCCGCCGTTGGTGAGCGGCGCGATCAGGTTATCATCGCCACCAAGTTCCGCAGCCCGATGGGTGACGGTCCATACGCGCAAGGTGGCTCCCGTCGGTACATCCTGGAGGCAGTCGACGCCAGTCTGCGGCGGCTGGGCACTGACTACATTGACCTCTATCAAATGCACTCACCCGATCCGGAAACGCCGATTGAAGAGACGCTTTCGACGCTCAACGATCTGGTGCACGATGGCAAAGTGCGCTACATCGGCTCGTCAAATTTCGACGGTTGGCAGATTGCCGACGCGGCCTGGACCGCCCGTCTCAATCACTGGACGCCCTTTATCGCCGCGCAGAACCACTACAGCCTGCTGGAGCGCGAAGTGGAACGGGAGGTCATCCCGGCTTGCGAGCGTTTCGGCGTCGGTATGTTGCCCTACTTTCCCCTGGCCAGTGGCATGTTGACCGGCAAATACCGCCGGGGTCAGCCGGCGCCGGAAGGCACCCGATTGGCGGGAAGCCCGTCCGCGGGTCGGTGGATGCGGGACGATGTCTTCGACACTATCGAAGGACTGGAACGCTTTGCCCAGGATCACGGCATCAGCCTGCTGGATGTTGCCATCGGCGGATTGGCCGCGCAACCGGCGGTTGCATCGGTCATAGCCGGCGCCACCAAAGTGGAGCAGATCGAAGCGAATGTGCAGGCCGGAAACTGGGTTCCATCAAAAGACGAGTTGGCGGAGATCAATCGAATCGCGCCGTTCCAGCGCGAAGAGTAGCCCGGGGCGCTCAGGCGCTTTCGCCGGCCATCGCCACCGGCATCTTGCGTTCGATGGCGCAGTACGGGCAGACCGACCAATCCAGCTCAACCAGGCGATCACAATTCATGCACACTTCCTTGAGCTTCTGCAGACAGTTGGGACAGACGCGGTAGTCGTGCTCCACGCGGCGCCGGCAATTGGGACAGATTGGGCGCTCTTCGATCTCCTGGAGGAGAGCCTCCTCTTCGAGGGACCGCTCGTAGGCCTGCATCAGTGTTTCGTGCGGTCGGAGTATAAGGTAAACCACAAGTCCAAACACGGTGAAGATGAGCACCAGCAAGGTCGCGAAGAACCAGACCAGCTTATCGCGTGATCGCGAGCGGATATCCAATAAGGTCCAGACCACGATACTGAACCAGACGGCGAGTCCGAAGGCCACGAACCCGGCAATAACTACCGGACCAATCTCTTTAATAGTGGACATGACGCGTTGCTATCCTTCTCTTCCCTGGGAATGTATAAGGCTAGCGTATCGTAGGATATGGCGCGTAATTTGTCAAAGGAACCGGCGGCCGAACTTCGGCTCTTCCTGGCAATTGAGGCGCCCACGGAGATCCAAAACGAGCTTGCCGCTGTCCAGGACGAGTTGCGCCAATATCAGGACATCCTCAAGTTGGTACGGCCCGACATGATGCACCTAACTGTCCGTTTCCTGGGGAACGTGCCGGCGGCTCGACTACCGGACGTGGAGCAAGCGGCACAGGCGGTGGCAGTCAGCGCGCGACCGTTCGGCTTGCATGTAGGCTACCTCGGCACGTTTCCAACTGGGAAGCCGGCGCGGGTTGTGTGGGCTGGTGTGCTCCATGATGCGGGTTTGGAAGCGCTGAGGAAACTTTTTCAGGCGCTTGAGGCTCAACTGGAGCAGAGAGGATTTCAACGGGAGACACGTCCCCTTTCTCCACATCTCACACTGGCGCGGGTGCGTCAAACTGTTCCGGCCGGCAAAGCACGGCTGCTGACATCCGTCGTCGAGCGCCTCGCGGTGTCACACCCACTGTGTGGTAGGTTCGATGTGTCTGAACTCACCGTCATGCAAAGCGATAATGGGCCGCGCGGCCCGCGCTATACGCCGCTCGCGCGCCTATCGCTGCCATCTACTGAGTAGCGCCCTGATGTCCAGGAAGAGAGGACACACATGACCACAATCGCCGTAACCGGCGCCTCCGGCTTTGTCGCTCGCCACCTCATTCCACAACTCCTGAGCGAGGGTCACGAGGTGCGAGGGATCGCCCGCCATACTCCGGACCACACTGGAAGTGCGGGTACGATTGCCGGCTTTCAATTCATCCCTGGAGATGTTCGCCAGCCCGATCCTGTTCGCCAGACTCTTGACGGGTGCGAACAGGTAGTTCACCTGGCCGCCAGTTTCACGCCGAGTGACGACGGCGCGGCGATCAATGTGGAAGGAACCCGGCAGGTACTCGCCGTGAGTAAGGCAGCGGGTGTCCAGCGGTTTATTTTTGTCAGCTGTCTTGGAGCGGACGCAGCGGCACACTCCCCGTTCTACGCTTCAAAGTGGCGCGCCGAGCAGCTAGTGCGCAGCGCCGGCCTGCCGTTTTGCATTCTGCGACCCTCGTTGATCGTGGGGAACGGCGACGGCGTTCTCCGTCCGCTGGCCGCCGCGCTGCGTGGGCTCCCAGCGCTGCCGGTTGCCGGCGCCGGCCAGACCCGGGTGCAGCCGATCGACGTAGGGGATGTCTGCCGCTGCGTCATCAGCGCGCTCTGCGAGGAGACGTCTCGTGATGATTCCGTCTCGCTGGGGGGGCCCTTATTCCTCACGTTCCGCGAACTGGCCGACCTGGTTGCCGGCGAGCTCAACGTAGTCCGCCGGAAGTTGCTCCTGCCTCGTCCCCTAATGGCTGCCGTGGCCGGAGCCCTGCCGGCGGCGGCGCGCCCGCTTTATTCCCCCGCTCGCCTTGCCCAGTTCGAGCAGGGTGTGGTTGCTTCTCCCGGTATCGTCAACCGCGAGTTCGGTTTTGAGCCGGCAAATGTCATCCCCGGCCTGGCTAGTTACCTGGCTTGACCTTCCCGAGCCGTCTCGATAGAGTAGAGCAGCCTTCATCTCCCCACCTCCCGACCATCCACCACTAAGGGGAGTCCTCTTGGCCCGTACTATGCCGGCAACCGACCAATCTGACGACGCGGCACGCGTCGAGCAACTGCGCCACGAGATCGAGCAACACAACTACAACTATCACGTACTGGACGCGCCAGCGATCTCCGACTTCGAGTACGACGCGCTCATGCGTGAGTTGCGATCGCTGGAAGAGCGCCACCCGGAACTGCGGAGCGAGGATTCGCCGACGATGCGCGTGGGCGGCGCGGTTGCCCAGGGATTCCGGCCCCGGCGCCATCCCCGACCAATGCTCAGTTTGGGCAACGCATTCAATCACGAGCAGTTGGAGGCCTGGTACAAGCGCGTACGTGCCCTCGTCCCTGACATGCCCCTGGACTTCGTAGTCGAACCTAAGATCGATGGACTGGCTATCGCCCTTACCTACGACCAGGGCAAGTTCCGCGTCGGAGCTACGCGAGGCAACGGTATCGAGGGCGAGGACGTCACGGCGAATTTGCGCACCATCGCTGAACTCCCAGCGGAACTCCAGGGAGACGCCGTGCCGTCTCGCGTGGAGATCCGGGGCGAAATCTATATGAGTATCGATGGGTTCGAGCAGCTCAACGAGCGTCGCAGTATCGCCGGTCAACCGCTGTTCGCCAATCCGCGCAATTCGGCCGCCGGGTCTCTGCGCCAACTCGACGCCGAAGTGACGCGCGGGCGGCCGCTGCATCTCTGGGCGTACGCCATTGGATATGCCGACGGTATCAGCGTGACCAGTCAATGGGAGGCGCTGCGGCTCATGGATTCCTGGGGATTCCCGGTAAATCCGCTTGTGTCCCACGTCGAGTCGATTGACGAGGTCTGGGCGTACTGCGGTCGCATGGCCGAGCAGCGCGAAACACTTCAGTACGAGATCGACGGCGTGGTTGTAAAGATGAATGCAGTCGCGGTACAGGAGGAGCTTGGCGCCGTGGGCCGGGAACCGCGCTGGGCGATTGCCTTCAAGTTCCCGCCCCTTCAGGCAACCACCAGGCTCCTGGATATTGCCGTGAATGTGGGGCGCACCGGGGCCATCAACCCGTACGCCATCCTCGATCCGGTAGTCGTCGGCGGCGTCACCGTCCGTCAGGCGACACTGCACAACGAGCTGGACATCCAGCGTAAAGACATCCGCATCGGCGACCGCGTGATCGTCCATCGCGCGGGCGATGTCATTCCCCAGGTGGTTAAACCCATTCCGGAGGAGCGTGACGGGACGCAAGAAATCTACCATCTGCCGCTCACCTGTCCCGTCTGTGACACGCCACTGATTCGTCCCGAGGGCGAAGCCATGACGCGCTGCCCCAATCCCTCCTGCCCGGCGCAGCGCTTCCGCTGGATTGAGCACTTCGTGTCCGAGCCGGCAATGGATATCCGCGGCCTGGGCGAACGCTTGGTCGATCTCCTGCTCCGCGAGCAGCTGATTCGCGACCCCGCCGATCTCTATACTCTGACTGCTGAGCAACTGTTCACGCTTCCCGGATTTCAAGAGAAAAGCGCGGCCAATCTGATCCGTGCCATCGCCGGGAGCAAACGTCGCCCGCTCTCCGGCGTGATCTTTGCTCTCGGTATCCGTTTTGTCGGCGCCCAGACGGCGGAACTGCTCGCCGGGGCCTTTCCCGATCTCGACGAAATGATAGGGGCCAATGCCGAGCAACTGGCGGCAATCGACGGCATTGGCGGTAAGACAGCGGAAAGCATTGCCGGCTGGACCGCTGAGCCGCGCAATCAGGATTTTCTCCAGCGTCTGCGAGCCGCCGGCGTGAACTGGCGACAGCATCGCGCGGCGCCAGTCGGTCCGTTAACCGGCAAGACGTTTCTGCTTACCGGCACACTCGATGATTTGCCCCGTCCGCGGGCCGAGGCACGCTTACGTGAGCTTGGCGCCAAGATCGCGCCAGGCATGACCAAAACCGTTGATTTCCTGGTTGCCGGCGCCAATCCCGGCTCAAAGCTGGAGAAAGCACGCAAGCTGGGAACCGCGGTGCACGACCAGGCCTGGCTTCAGCTCGTGCTGGATACGGGGACCGTACCCGAGGAGTAGTTAGCGGAAGAGATCCATAGCGCGTGGTCGTTGCAGGTCGCGCGCCGTCCCTACTCCCCGCGGAAGATCGAGCCCGCGCACGATGACGGCGGGAACCCCCTCGGCGGCCGGACCCATCAACAGCGAGGCGGCGGCGGCAATCTCGTCGGCCAATCCCAGAATGGTGTGCTGCAAAATGTAGCCGGTCAGGTCGGTATCGCCCCGCCGATCCCAGACCGCCGGCATTCCGGCAAGACCAATGGCCACTCCCACTGTTCCTTCTCGCCAGGCGCGACCGTGGCTGTCGTTGATGATGACCGCGACATCCACGGCGGTCAAGGTCTTGAGCTGCTGGCGCAGCGCCTGCGCGGACGCATCAGGGTCGCGTGGCAAGAGCGCCACCCATTCGCCATCACCCAGTTGTTCAATATTGGAGCGATCGATGCCCGCATTGGCGCAGACGAACCCCCGTCGATCCTCGACCACGATAAGGCCGGGACGCACGCGCACCACCTCGTTGGCCTCGTCCAGAATCAGTTGGACGAGGCGCGCATCTTTCTCGGTCCGTGCCGCCAGCTCCTCTGCTTCCGGCGCCGGCTGGACATCCTCCAACCGAACCACGCGCCCCTCTGCCTTGGATATGACCTTTTGGGCCACCACCAGCACATCGCCCTGCTCAAACATCTGACCGGCGCGCTCCATGGACTCGACGATCAGATTAGCCAGAGGGTCGCCCGGTTGGATCAGCGGTAGTCCGTGAATGGGGAAAAGAGCAACCACTTACTGCTGAGTCGAAAGTTTGACCGCGCCGGTGGAGTAAAACGTCCGCCAGTAGTCCTCGGCGACTGGTGCAAACTGCAAACGGGGAAAACGGGCCTCGTAGACCTTGTCACCGCCAGAGTTGACCATGCGCAGGACGACCGTGGGGTCTCCCGTTTCCATCTTCATGAGGCGGGCCACATTGCCGGCGGCGGCCCTGCTTGCCTCATAGGTCGGCGTTCCGGCGACGGTGATGCCCACGTCGAACTGGTTGCCCGGACCCAGGATGCGGGAAATCTCGCGGGCGGCAATTATCACGTTTTCCTCCGACCAGTACTCCGGCGGTATAAAGACCCGCAAGGCGGCAAGGACGGGGATGCCGGGCACCGAGTTGGTAAACTCCGGTCCGGTGATGAACGGCACGGGCGAGCGCGCTCCGGCGTAGGCCAATTTATGCGACAGATCGTAGGTGTCCATCTACGGTTTTGCACTGCCCTTCTTCGGCGCGTGAATCGTAACGTGCTCTCCGAACTTGGTCAAGTTGGTAATGAGTGAGCCCGTCACATTGTTCGCTGGATCGGAGAAGCTTACGACGAAACGGTAGAGCAAGCTGTGCTGCTGGGAAACATACCAATCAAGGGGCGTTTGCGACGTATTGCCCGCACTGTCGACTTGCACATCAATCGCATGGATGTGCCAGACCGATACCCCGGCTACGGTGTCCGGCCCCTGATTCACCAGATCCTTGATCTGGTCCTGCGTACCGCCGCTGCTACCACCACCGCTGCTACTTGACGCGTTCGGGCAGGACAGAGGATTCTGCACGGAAAAGCCGAACGGTGAAACAACCTTCGCTTTGGTTGGCTCCCAGCGGTGCTTGGTCTTTGTTGCCTTGTAATAGAACTTGTTCTTGATCTGGATGAGGTCGAATGTGGTCTTCGAATGTTGCGATGTGCCGCTCACCGAAGCCGCGGCGACTACGTGAGCACGCAGCGATGGCCCGGAACAGATTGCATCGCCCTTCGCGCTCACGTGCAGGGTCTCAGAACCCTGTTGATCAGCGATCTGCTCGAAGTGTACGCCGTTCAGGAGATCAAGCTCCTGCGCCATGTTTTGCAGAATGGTCCCTGCGTCGGGATAACTCGTTCCCGTGGTCGGCGTTGGCGTAGGCAATGTCGGGGGAGTTGGCGTGGCTGACGTTGGTGCTGCGGTGGCGGAGGGCGCCACGACCGGGGTACCGCCGGCCAGCGGCACGTTGAGCCGGCGCGGCGCTAGGTTATTGAGCTGAGCCGATGGGAGGAACAACGTCATGTGCGCGGCGGATACCTGCCTGCTACGTGCCGAAGCGCCGGCTCCCAGCCAGCCGGAGAAAAAAAGCACTGCCACAGCGGAAGCGCTGATAGCCAAAAGTTTCATGCGGCGCCTTTCCTACAAAGCGAACAATTACGGGTAAACAGAAGGGCCGAACATGCCCGCGATGCCCTCTGTTATTACCGGCTCTCTACCCGGCATGGTACCACGGTGCTGTACACGGTTGATGCGTGAATGGCGCCACCTATAAGCCCATTCCCAGACATTCGGTAGGGGCCGGCCCGAGTGAACGCCCTCCGGCCCGCAGGACGGCCCTAGGCCTCGCCACATGACGCCGGAGATCGTCGAGCAGAACCTTATAAGTTGCGTTTGGTCCGGTACTGAAGCGGGGAGCGTGAAGGCCGGTCTGCGGACCGGCGGGACGGCACTCGGGCCGTCCCCTGCCGAATGTCTAGGAATGGAGTACAGTGCTAACTTACCCGGTTCGCGCGCCATAATGGAACCCTGGAGGTGAGACCAATGAGCGTACAAGCGGTTGAGGATGTGCTGCGCCGCGCCCAAGCCGATCCCGCGTTTCGAGAGCAGTTGCGGCATCAGCCGGATGCCGCCCTGCACGGCTACGATATCGAGTACGACGAGCGCCAAGCGTTAATATCCGGTGACGCGCTGAAGCTCCATGAGCTCGGCGTGGATCAACAGCTCAGCCTGCTGGCCGACGCCTATAACCCGATACAGCAAGAGCCCACACAGTGACCGAGTGGCGCCAGTCTTCGCGCATATGCTGCCTGCTCCCCAGCGCCACCGAAAGTGTGTATGCGCTGGGCCTGGAAGACCGCTTGGTCGGCGTGACCCATGAGTGTGACCTTCCTCCCGCCGCCGCGAAGAAACCGCGGGTGACGAGCAGTGTCATCGATTCAGTCGCGCTGAGCGCCCGCCAAATCGACGAAGCGGTCCGTGATTCTCTCGCCGAGCAGGCGACGATCTATCACCTCGATCGTGATCTTCTTGATCAACTGCAGCCCGATTTGATCCTCACTCAGG
>JBPCKK010000072.1:0-4861 GCA_051004335.1 Chloroflexota bacterium | reverse complement strand
GTCGCGCTCATTGGCAACTGGCACTCGGTGGTCGGCCACGATGTCCCCGGCACGTTTGCCCTCTTCTGGAACAGCACGCGGGTTGTGGGCGGGGGCAACACGATCAACGAGTTTCCCTTTTTCAGCTTTCTTCTTGGTGATCTGCATGGCCATGTCATGGCCCTCCCCGTCACCATCATGGTGATCGGGCTGGCGGCGAGTAGTGTGAGAGCGCCGTTCACCTGGGGCCTTCATTCAAATCCTGCCACCATAGCTCGCCTTGCTATTTCCGCCGGTGTGGCCGGCTCGCTCTACGCCATCAATAGCTGGGACCTGCCTGCCTATTTGCTGGTTCTCGCCGGTGGGCTGGCAATCAACGCCTACGTCACCGATGACAGCGAGCGATGGTGGCGCACGCCGCTCACCACGATTCCAGCGGTGGGCGTTGCCAGCATCTTCCTGTTCTTGCCGTACTGGGCGCACTATCGGTCGCCGGCACACGGCATCGGATTGGTGAGTACCCCAGCCGATCCCTTCCAGTTTCTGCAGGTTTTCGGCCTGTTCTTCCTGGCTCTCATCCTCGTGCTGTTGGCCTATGGGCTGGTCTACCAACCGTCGCGCGAGGAAGCTCAGGACAGCGAGGACATACCGGAGAAAGGGCGCTCGGCGCTTGAGGTCGGAGCGATTCGTGGCCTCGATACCTATCTCTACCTGGGGGCGCTTACCGCCGCGGGCCTGATTATCGGCCTACGCTTTCACCTGTGGACGCTGGTCATACTACTGGCCATGGGCTACGCGGCAGCCACCATGCTCCAGCGTGTGCTCAATGTGGAACGACCGATGCGCGCTGATGCCCTCGCCCTTGCTCTCGTGCTCGTCGGGCTGTTGATGTTGGCCAGTACCGAAGTCGTCTATCTGCGCGATGAATTCGACGGAAGTCCCCTCTACCGCATGAATACCGTGTTCAAGTTTTATTACGAGGGCTGGACGCTCTTGGGCTTGGCCGGAGCGTTTGGTACGTGGCGCGCCTGGACGCTGCTCCGCAAGCACTTTGGGCCCGCGCTTGGTTGGGGCGCTCTCTTCATTGTGGCGGCGGGAACTGTGGCGGGGTTGGCCTATACCGTGCGCGCGCCGGGGTCCGCGTGGAATGGTGGCGTCGCCGTGAGCCTGGACGGGATGAGCCAACTTGCCGCCGCCCATCCGACCGATGCGGCGGGGATTCGCTGGTTGAGCGACCATCGGAAAGACAACGCAGTGGAATTGGAGGCGACCGGCGGCGATTACAACTCGTCGTACGCCCGCGTTTCCACCTTCAGCGGCCTGCCTACCGTGTTGGGGTGGGGCGGGCACGAGCTGCAGTGGCGCGGCCCTGATCCGGAGATCGCCAAGCGCACCGCCGACATCAACACAATCTACAACACCACTAATGTCGCGCGGGCACGCAGCCTCTTGCGAACATACGGCGTCCAGTACGTCTTCGTGGGGGACACTGAGACATCCTGCACACGTGACGTGCACACCTGCTTCTCGCCGGCGGGTCTGGCCAAGTTCCCGCGCTTCATGCACGCCGTGTTCCGCGATGGGTCGACGGTGATATATGGATGGCCAGGAGGCAAGGCATAGGATGGGAGGCTGAATGTCGGGTCGCGGCGGGCAGTCGGACGAGCTGCCATTCTCAGTGAACAAGCACGGATTGGCCACAAAACACGCGCCCGGCGCGCGCAGTCAGCGGGCCGTCCTCCTCTCGGCGGACACGGGTGACGAGAGCTGGACGCCGGAGGAATCGCTGGACGAGCTGGCTCGGCTGGCGGAGACCGCCGGGGTAGACGTAGTCGAGCGGGTGACGCAGCACATCCGCACCCGCCAGCCCACCTCGTACCTGGGCAAGGGCAAGATCAGCGAACTCTTGGACCGGAAGAGCGAACTGGGCTTCAACACGGTAGTGGCCGATGACGAACTGGTACCGGCACAACAGCGCTACCTTGAGGAAGCCCTGGATGCCCAAGTGCTCGACCGGACCGCGCTGGTTCTGCACATCTTTGCCCAGCATGCGCATTCGCGAGAGGGTAAGCTTCAGGTCGAACTCGCCCAGTATCGCTATCGGCTGCCCCGGCTCACCGGTCGCGGCGTCGAGCTTTCTCGTCTGGGCGCCGGCATCAATACTCGCGGCCCCGGTGAATCGAAGCTGGAGAGCGATCGACGGCGAATCCGCCACCGCATCGCCGAACTGAATCGGGAGATCGAGCAAGTGCGCACCCAGCGATCGCTCCATCGGCGGCAACGCCGGCAATCGGGCATCCCCGTGGTCGCTCTCGCCGGCTACACCAATGCAGGCAAGTCCACGCTGATGCATGCGCTTACCGGCGCCGATGTCCTGAGCAGCGACCAGCTCTTCGCCACACTCGATCCAACCACGCGCCGCGTTGAGTTCGAGAACGGCCAGGCGGTCCTGCTTACCGACACCGTGGGCTTCATCCAGAAGCTGCCCACCGATCTGGTTGCCGCCTTTCATGCCACGCTGGAGGAAATCACCGATGCGGATGTGATTCTGCACGTGGCGGACGCCTCCAGTCCGCAGGTGGAGGAACAGGCGGAAGCGGTGGAAGACGAGCTGGAGGACCTGGGCGTAGCCAACAAACCGCGCATTACCGCATTGAACAAAGCGGATCTCCTGACAGCGGAGCAATTGCAGCTGCTGCGCCGTCGGTTTCCCAATCCTGTGGTCGTCTCGGCGCTACGCGCGACGGGCCTTGATGCGCTGGAAACGCGCCTGATGAATCAGATTGCCGCCGATTATGTCCCGGTGCGCGTGGAGATTCCCTACGCCGAGACGGGTCTGGTGACGCTGTTTCGCGCTCGCGGGACCATCGAACGCGAAGACCACGAGCAAGACGGCACCCGCATTACCGGCAAGCTTCCCCTGGCCCTGCTGCCCCGATTTCGCCCGTTCTTGCGGAGCGCCGGGAAGAATGAGAGGCCAGAGAGAGCTAAACGGCAGTAGAAACGGACGTTACGGTTCTAGACGTATTATGTCAGGGCGTACGGAGCACAAAGAACTGTGGATTGGCATAGCGCATGATGTACGTCTTCGCGAGAACTCTAAGTGTCGTTGGATCGTGCCGCCGTAACACGCAGGGACAGATCTGGGCGTCCGCTCCCATTGGGCTCACGGTGTAGACGGCGCTGCCGTCAGGATCTGGCTGCATCCACCAGAGAGCCTGACGATTGAGCGATTCACCGATCAGTTGGTGGGTGGCGATGTCGATAGCGCGAATACCGATGGAGTGCGGTTGAGATTCAACGCCGGGTAGGTATTCGTTGCCGGTGACATAGAGGAGGCGGGCGTCGGGAGAATAGCGCATCTCGACGCTCGCTCCACGATACTCTTTGGCCAACGCAGGGGTCGGCGCCAAACCGAGCAACGTGGCCACGCGCTCGAAGGTACTGATTGCACGCGCAATGTGCTCTGTACGCAGTACGCTCATGCTCGCGGCGTTGAGTACCGTGAGACGGCCAGTGCTGTCATCGAATATCGCGATGCGCAGTCCATTAGGACTGAGTGCGAATCCTGGAGTCCAGCCCACAATGGAGGGCTCTCCGTCGGTGGCTGTTCCCATTCTCCAGCTACCGTATCGAACGCCCTCCAGCGGAAGACTACGGACTCGCTTTCCCGAGCCAGCGTCGTACGCGACGAGGCTCGTCGGTCCCGGCTCGGCGGTGGTACTCGATTGTGTCCCTGCTTGCAGTGCGAACAGACGACCGAGGCTCCGATCGTAGAGCGCGGGCACGCAACATGGTTGTGTCAGCAGGACTTTGCTGACGATTCGTCCATCCCTCGTACTTAGTGCATAACCACGTCTCAGGCTGGTTGGGATCCCGCGGCACGAATTTCTGTGATGTCGTGAGCATTGAGCCGTCACGCGACAGCGCGAGGTTGGCAATCTCCACCGTTGCGGGAAGTCGGAAGCTGCCCCGTGCTTTCCCAGTACGCGCGTCTAGAACGCGCGTCGATCCGTCGGTACGGCGCACGACGACGACCGTCCGGCCGTCACCGCTCGTCAGAACCTGGGGCAGCTGGTGATTGGTATCGAAGCGACCTACTACCAGAACTCGGCCACGCTTTAGAGGAGTAAGCGGGCTCGGGTTCATGGGAATCAACCGGGTGCCGCGGGACTGGTCAAGCCGATACAGGCGGTAGCCGGAGGTCACGCCAGCCTTATTGGCGCCCCCGGACGATGGCAATGCAGCAGGAGATGCTGCCGCAAACGTGAGCCCCAGCGCTGCCCACACCGCGAGCGGGGTGAGGAGCCTGCGCAGCCAGATCATGCCCCGGCCTCGCGCTCGCTATCCCGACTTTCGACAACACATGGACGGGAACACATGTTTCGTACACGGGGCGCGCCTCCTCAAATGAGTGAGTACGCTTGTCTGTTCTATCTCCATTCTAAGCTCCGGCCCACGCTTATCGCCGAGTTCCTGCTGGAAACTGTTGGGAACTGCGCTCCTCTGGTGCAGGGCGGGACCGGCATAATTGGGCGAGTCGTATCCCGGTAACTTTGCTTCCGCGGGTACGGAATTGGTTGAGAAAGGGACGGCCGTTTTGCCGGCAGGGGGTGGAGCAACGCGTGAAGCACGTGACACTGCGACAATGGCCGCGAGCGTGTTCGACGGTAGCGTCCCTGACGCTACTCCTCGGCATGGGCGGGTCGGCGCATGCCCAGACCGTCACGAGATCCATAGGAGGAGGCATGGCGCCTCCCGCTGCCCATGCTCATTACGCATCCTCTATCTACGCTGCACCGGTTCCACTGAGGAAGGGCGTCATCTGTGACGTGTCACAGGGCTGCCACAATCCGGCTGGACTAGAAGATGCCGGTCCTCT
>JBPCKK010000071.1:0-8282 GCA_051004335.1 Chloroflexota bacterium | reverse complement strand
GAGTAAGTGTGAGTAATCCGTGGGGTAGCAGCAGTTCATGAAGGTCGGCGAACCACCTTTCCGTCTTGCTCGCTCCGGATTCGGTCCAGCTACGCTCTCCCGGCTCCGCCGCGCGACGCGGGAAGTGCGCAGTTGCAGGCCGCAATGAACGCCGCACGCCCCAGGCGGTAACCAACCCAGCCAGTCCCATTCCCACCCAGAGAAAACGCCAGGCGGCCGGTTGCCCCCCGCCAACAACCAGGGGAGCGAGCGCGCCGGAAACTACAAGGCCAGCCGCGCCACCCATCCAGAGAACGCCGGAGGCCCGGCCTCGTTCCTCCGGCGCGATCAGTTCCAGGGTCAAGGTGATCGTCAGCACCGTGGCGACTGCTGAGCAGACGCCGATGAGCAGCCGCCACACGGCGAGATCGATAAGGCCAACGCTCAACGCTGAGGCCATCATGGCCAGACTCAAGGCCAGTAGCGCGACTGAATTGAGCCGGCGGCGGTTATGCGTATGGCTCAAGATTGCCGGAAAGAGAAGCATGCCGAGGAGATAGTCGGCAAGATTGGCGCTGCCCACCAGACCGAACACACCATACGATCCGTGCAGGTTAGCGCGGAGCGAGGGCAAGACCAGGCCGTAAGACAGGCGCGAGAAACCAAGGATGACGGCGAAGGCGGCCGCTGCCCACAGCGTGAGCGGGCTGTAGGCCCGTTGATTGGCTCCGGCGGTTGATGACGCCCCGCCGGTGTCGGCCGGGGGCAAGAGTTCGACCTGCGGTGTGGCCATGGGTAGTGTCCTTGTGCTTCGATACGTGGCGAGGGAGGTTGACCCTCGCTCTGGTTACTTCCACCGTACGCCCCTCTGCTATATTCACTCAAGATGAAGTAACTGAACTCATCGTTCAGCATAAGTGATAGGAGAGCCGAATGGAGCTACGCCAACTGCAGACGTTTGGGGCCATTGCCGAGCTGGGAAGCTTTGTTCGCGCCGCGGAGGCGCTGGAATACGCGCAGTCGACCATCACCCTGCATATCCAGCAGCTAGAGGCGGAACTGGGTGTCGCCCTCTTCGAACGCAAAGGCAAGCGCATCCGGCTCACCGAGGCTGGTCGTACCTTCCGCGAGGAAGCCGCCCAGATCTTGAGCCGGACTGCAGCGTTGCAGCAGAGCATGACCGAGCTGGTGGCGGGGGAGGCGGGTCACCTGCGGATCGGCACTATCGAACCGACAGCCAGTCTCCGTCTGCCGCCCCTGCTCGCGGCGTTCTGCACGGCGCGCCCCAAGGTCCGGCTGACGCTCGAAGTTTCGGGGCGAGGGCCTATCAGGCATCGCGTGGGAGCCGGCGAGCTCGATCTGGGCATCTGCTCCACGCCCTCCGCCATCCCTGGACTGACCTTCGAGCCCTTGTTCACCGAAGCGCAAGCGCTGCTTCTGCCGGCTTCCCATCCGCTGGCGGAGAAGGACGCGGTGTGCGTCAGCGACCTGATTGGGGAGCGGCTGCTGCTAAAGGAAGAAACGTGCGCCTATCGTCAGACGATCGAGCGGGAGTTACTCCAGCACGGGATGAACCCGTTTGCCGGTGTCGAGATCGGGAGTCTGGACGCGCTGCAGCGCTTGGTGCAGTGCGGTCTGGGTCTCGCCATTGTCCCGATTGCCGCCGCCGATCCGCCGATAGCGGGAACCATCCTGCGGGATCTACTGGATGTGGACCTCAGTCTGTGTATTGGACTGGTGCGACGCGCGGATGCGGTCGGGGCGAGTCCGGCGATGGAAGCACTGGTGGAGTGTCTGCGCCACGGCTTGCGGGCCGCCAACGGTTCACCCGATTAGACCGGCTGTCATTGTGTTCCGGCAGGGGCCGGCCCGAGTGCCGGCCCTCCGCCCGCAGGCGGCCCTCTTCGCTGACTCTAGAATCCCAATCGGTGCCCTAAATTACCTGCCGGTGGATTCGGTGCTCAGCTCCAGTCAAGAGCTTTAGCGCTCGCGTGACCATGTCCTGTTTGACCAACAGATAGTCAGTGTCATACGTCGAGACAACGAAGATGCTGATGCCCGCATCGGCAAGCTGCGCGGCAAGTGAAGCCAGGACGCCGGCAAGGGTGAAGTCCAGCGGCCCCTCGATCTTGAGGCGGCGCCAGGCGCGCTCCGCCTGAACTCCCTCTGGAACGTTGGACTCCGGACTGACAATTGACAACTCATCCTCGGTGCGCGTGATCGAGACAAAAGGCCCAAGCAATATCCAGGCGGGAATAGGCGCCCGCGGGTCCAACCGGCAAACGGCGTACTTATCCGGCAAGAGCGAAAGGGTGAGGGTTGTGCGCGGCAGCTGTCGTGTCCTTTGACCGAATACGAAGAGGTGCGGCGGGCGCTACCATAAAGTATGGCAAGCTTTCATCACCGACCGGACGATTCTCCATCGGACTCAATCGTCCCTGTCGCCAGCGCTTCTGAGAACAGGGTACAATTCTCGGATTTCGACTCACGTGGCTATCGCACGGTGACCGTGCAAACGGGCTACGGCGAGTGGGTGACCACCTACGAGCAGACTGTCGAAGACGCCATGGATATCGCTCTCCTTGAGGTGCTTTCGGCCGTGCCCTGGAGCACGCTTCGCCGGGTCGCAGACTTGGGGTGCGGCACGGGTAGGACCGGAGCCTGGCTGCGGGGCAAAGGGGTGATGTCAATCGATGGCGTCGACCTCACACCGGAGATGATCGCCGTCGCCCGATCACGGGCCATCTACCAACGCCTGATCGAGGCTGACGTCACAGCAACCGGTTTCGAGACCGGAGTCTACGACATCGTGACCTCGAGCCTCGTCGACGAGCATCTGCGCGACCTTGCGCCGCTCTACCGGGAAGCATGGAGATTGGTGCATCCCGGCGGGCTTCTCGTACTGGTTGGCTACCACCCGCACTTCATCATGGGCGCCGGCGTGCCGACGCACTACACCGGCGAATCCGGTGAGTCGGTAGCCATCGAGACACACGTCCACCTCCTGAGCGAACACGTCACCGCCGGACTACAAGCCGGATGGGTCCTTGCGGAGATGAAGGAACGGGTTATCGACGACTCGTGGATAGCCCTGAAGCCGAAGTGGGAGCGGTTTCGCCACTACCCTATCAGTATGGCCTTCGCCTGGCGGAAGCCGAGCGGCCAGGGTAGTGGCTGATGGAGGTGAACCCGGACCTGCACGTGATTCTTGCCCCACGTATCGTACAACCCGCCACCAGCGTCTATACGGTCGGAGGAGTGGAGCGTGCGCTCGCCGGCGTTTCGGATCAAGCGAGAGACCTCTGGGAGGCTTTCGAGTGGATAGGCGGTGAACGGTGATCGCTACCTCAACAAGTGGAAAGCTCCGGCCCACGGTCCGATGACCGGTTTCTATCACATCGGTTTCGCTGTTCAGGACATCGACCAAGCAATACACGACTTCGGTTGTGGTCTCGGTGTGCAGTGGAGCCCGGTGCAGAACGGGTAGTTCGGCCCTTGGCCGTACAAGATCGTCTTCTCCCAGGTAGTCCCACTCTACTCTGAGCTCGTCCATGGCCCACCGGGCAGCCCATGGCACACCATCTCCGGTTCTCGCTGCGATCACATTGGCTACTGGTCAGCGGACATTGCTCGCGATAAACAACGCCTCATCGATGTCGGGTTTCTTCTGGACTTCGACGGCGCCCAATTCGGGCGACCCTTGTCCTATCGCCGACTCGACAGCCTCGGCTTACGCATTGAGCTGGTTGATGTGTCGGTGCAACCCGCCTTCCTGGAAACATGGAGTCTTGAGGGAGCACCCTTGTCAGTGCTCAACGTCGATGATGTCGTCCAGGACATTACTAACGACGACACATGTGTGTGACAATGACGCGGTCGCCCGCTCAGAACCCGTCGGGCTCCCTGGCGGCCATCGTTTGATGGCGCGACCGCCATTTGTCCTTGATCTTGATGTGCCCTTATGATGGCACTATGAACAAGGCGACATTCCGTATTCCGGCGCCTTTGCTCGAGGAACTCCGGCAGCGCAGCCGTCAGGAGGGTCGGTCCATCAACGCTGTCGCGATCGAAGCACTCCGCGTCGGCCTCGGCAGCGATGTGATAAATCCGGACCTGCATGATATTCTTGGCCCGCTTATTGTCAAACCCGCCACCAGCACATACACGGTCGGAGATGTGGAGCGTGGGCTGGCCGGTGTTTCGGATCAAGCACGAGACCTCTGGGAGGCCCTCGAGTGGACACGCGGTGAACGGTGATCGTTACCTACATCGACTCGAGCGCGTTTCTGCGACTCATCATGAATCAGGGCAACGTCAGCGCGGTGGAGCATGCGCTCGGCGCCAATCCAACCTCGTCTACACTGGCGGGATTGGAAATTCGTGCTGCTATCTTCAAGCAATGGCACGACGGCCAAATATTGGAGGAAGAGCGAGACACTCTCCTGGCCGTCAGCGAGCAGCGCATTTTGGCGAATCTGGCTCTCTTAGATCTAAGTCCTGAAACTTTGTCGGAGGCGGGGAACGTTGTGGAGCGACACTCACTGCGCACCCTGGACGCGCTTCATGTCGCCACTGCGATCCGAGCCAATCGGTACCTGCGACGTCGAGGAGCACGCCTCGACTTCGTTTCCGCCGATCGTCGTCAATCGGAGGCTGCTCGGGAGATCTTCGGCACAGGTACGGTGACGTTTGTGCCGCCGTCGCACTGAGGAGAAGAAATGCATCAGCAAGGTTCGATCACTTCGGTCATTCCCCGACAGAGTCCCGGCTAGAAGTCTCCATGCTTGCTGACCTTGTCGCGTTCGCCGGGGCGGCCCTGGTGTTGGCCATGGTCCCAGGCCCGAGTACGGTGCTGGTGCTCCGCCAGACACTACGCGGCGGGCGTGGCCTCGCCTTGACTACCACCCTGGGCAATGCCACCGGTCTCCTGTTCTGGTCGGTTGCGGCCGCCTTCGGGCTCTCTGCGCTAGTGGCGGCGTCGCAGGCGGCCTATGACGGTATCAAGGTAACAGGCGCCATCGTACTCATCGTGCTCGGCGCGCAGTCGCTGCTCCGTTCCCGTCACGATCCGTCACCTGAGGTGACTCAATCGGAGGCGCCGACATCGGCAGGCAGTTGGGCGGCGTTTCGACTGGGTCTTCTCACCAACCTGGCCAATCCCAAAGCCGCGGTCTTCGCGCTCTCCTTCCTCCCCCAGTTTGTGCCGCCGCACGCGCCGGTGCTGGCGACCATCCTCCTGCTGGCCCTGATCCAGGTAATCGTCGATGTCACCTGGTACGCATTGCTTGCCTGGTTCGTCAATCGCACCCGGCTGCTTCTGTCCCGCCCAATCGTGCGTCGCCGCCTGGAGCAAGCATCCGGCGTTGTGTTGATCGGCTTCGGGCTGCGGCTGGCGGTTGAACATCGTTAGAGGAAAGGGCGTTCGCGCTGTGTGAGGCGCCGTGCGTCGGGCGGTGCACGGAGGAAGTCAGTCACGCTCACGGCCGCATGTAGGTGAGGGTGTGGTGCGCAATCAGTGCTCCCGCTACATCCTTGGTTGCCGCCACACCATAGATGATGCGACGGTTGACTTTGAGGACCTGCGCAGTACAGTGCAAATCACCGCCCGCACCGGCGGTAGGTATCCCAACCCTGAGTCCATCCGAACCGTTCTACCCCATCGTCTAGCCTGAGCGAAGCCGGACCCGGCATGTACACTCCGGGCCTGGCTCTGTCGCTACTTCGCGCTAGTACTCTATCCTGGGTCGCCCGACTCAGCGAGCGGGGACTGTCGACCCACTTTCGGTGGGCAATCCGTCGGCGACCCAATCCTCCTTTCCCTCGGCGTACGTGCGCACGTTGCGATAGCCGAGGGCGGTCAGGCGATTGGCGGCGATAGTTGAATTCTTACAGGCGGTGTTGGAGCAGTAGACGACGATCTCGCGTTCCTTGTCTGGCAAGATTCTGGGGGCAAGCGCGTCGACCTGATCGTGGGGGAGATCGAGGGCGCCGGGCAGATGGGCATCCTCGTAGTCTATTGGCGGGAGCGCCTCGACGATGACGAGATCGTCGCCGCGGTCAAGCTTTGCTTTGAGTTCATCGCGAGTAATGGACGAAGTCATGGTTCCTCCTTCGGACGGCCTACAGGTCGTTGACTGTGTATATGTTGATCGATCAACAAAATAATCCTAGAATAAAGTTGTTGTGCAGTCAACATCCGTGTACACTCAAGACATGAGCGACGAGTTGAGCGAGGTCGATCTCACCGTCTGGCGCACCTTCCTCAATGCTCACGCCACAGCGGTGCGTCGCATCGAGGAGGACCTGACTCGCGAGGGCTGTCTACCCCTGGTGGACTACGACGTGCTGATCGCCCTTGAGCACGCGCCGGACAATCGACTCCGACTGCGTGACCTCAAGAGGCAGGTGGTGCTGACGCGGAGCGGCGTGACCCGCCTGGTCGATCGCCTCGAATCCGCCGGATTATTGCGTCGCGAGCGCTGTAATGAGGATCGACGGGCGATCTACGCGGTGCTGACCGAGGAGGGACAGACGGCGATCCGGCGCACGTGGCCCGTCTACGCCCATGGGATCCAGCAGCACTTCGTGCAGTATCTCTCGCTGCGGCACATCCCGGTTCTGACCGCCGAGTTGCAGTGCGTAGCGACTCAAGAACCGGCTGACACTGCCTCCGACTAATGCCGCTTGGGCAGGTATCGTGATCTGGTTCTTGGAGTTGAGGGTAGCGGCTCTCTTCATGGAAGAATGACACCAACAGCCGGTCGGGACTCCTTCATCGCGAAGTGTCAGCCGGATTCGAGCAGGTTTCTGGAGGGTCCCGTAATCATCTCGCTCGGGGTGGCCAGAGGTCGCCGCTAATGCCCCCGAACGAGGCGTACCCATCGCCCTTCTCTAAAGTACACGCCTGGTTGACGGGAATACGCGTCGCGTCACTTTCCGCCTCGATTGTCCCTGTCCTCGTGGGGACGGCGGCGGCACGCCCGCTGCATTTGCAGCGCCCTCTCGCCTTCCTCGCCGCTCTCCTGGCGTCCGTGCTGATCCAGATCGGGACCAACTTTACGAACGATGTCTTTGATTTCCGCTCCGGCGCCGACACTCAGGAGCGGTTAGGCCCGGCGCGTCTCATTCTGAGTGGAAGCATTTCGCCGCGCGAAGCCGGGATGGGCGCCGCCGTCGCTTTTGGCCTAGCCGGTCTGCTTGGCCTCTATCTCATCCTGGTCGGCGGCTGGCCTATCCTTATCCTTGGTGTCGCCTCCATCTTGAGCGGGATCATGTACACCGGAGGACCCTGGCCGATGGGCTACCACGGATTGGGCGACCTATTCACCTTCACCTTCTTTGGCCCGGTGGCCGTCATCGGGAGCTGCTACCTACAGACACTCTCACTCAGCCCAATCGCGATCCTCGCCTCCCTCCCCGTCGGCTTCATGGTGACCGCCATCCTGGTGGTCAACAACTTGCGCGACATCGAGACCGATCGCGCAGCGGGGAAGCGGACGCTCGCCGTTCGGCTGGACCGTCAAGCCACCCGCGCTCAGTACGCCCTGCTGGTGTACGGCGCCTACCTCCTGCCCATCGCGCTCTCGCTTGCCGGTCGTGGCCCGTCCACTCTGTTGCCATTGCTCACTTTGCCCTTGGCAGTGCGGGTGCAGCAGGCGGTGAGTCGCGAGAACGGCCAGGCGCTCAATCACCTGCTGCGCGCCACCGGCCAGCTTAACCTGCTATTCGGACTCCTTCTCGCCGTCGGGCTGTGGATCTAGCGGGCGTCTGTTGAGGGAAGAGTGGTCAAGCGATCACACTGTCTATTGGCCCGCACCCTCACGAACTCTTGGGTAGCGCCTCCTGCCGATCGTTATACTTTTTGAGCAGATCGTCCAGCGCCTCGCGGAGCAGGCTGGCTTCGTTTCGACTCACAGCCTTGGCGAGAGCGGCCACGCGCTGGAGTTGGGTTGCCGTATAGTGGCTGGTCTTGGTGATCATGCGACTGTCCTCGAGCGGCAGCGACACCTTGTTCCGCCCTGTGGTCTTGGCGGTGTAGAGTGCCTGGTCCGCTTCCCGCATCAGATCCACATCGTTCCGCCCTTGTGCCGGGTACGCGGCCAGTCCGATGGAACAGGTGAGCCGCACCTCCGGGCATTGCTCCAATCGCAACGGTATGATGCCCCGGCGGACTTCTTCGGCCGCCGTGAAGGCGTCATCAAGCCGCACATCGGGCAGCGCCACCACGAACTCGTCACCGCCGTAGCGACAGAGCACCGCGGTCTCGGGAGCCGTCTCGCGTAACGTGCTGGCCACCGTCCGCA
>JBPCKK010000070.1:0-4448 GCA_051004335.1 Chloroflexota bacterium | reverse complement strand
CTAGTACTACAGCGACAGTTGTCTCGTAGACTTGGTACCCTCCGGTACGACGGAGACGGAGGGGACGATGACCACGAGCGAGGAGATCGACGGGTGGCGAGCGGGGCTTGATGCGCTGCACGCCCGGATTGCTGGACGATTCCGGCGATCAGAAGCACGCGACCGCTCCAAGCGGTATCTGGCAGGGCTGCTGGATCGGGTGGAGCGGAAGAACGGCTGGCAGGTAGCCGAACACCTGGGTGAATCCGGTCCCCAGGGCGTGCAACGGCTGCTCAATGCGGCCGATTGGGATGTCGACGCGGTACGGGATGACCTGCGTGCCTACGTGGTTGAGCACCTGGGTGCGCCTGATGCAGTACTCGTGATCGACGAGACCGGGTTTCTGAAGAAGGGGAGCAAGTCGGTCGGGGTGCAACGGCAGTCACCCAGAGGGTACCCGGGCACGGCCGGTCGGATCGAAAACTGCCAGATCGGGGTGTTCCTGGGCTATGCTAGTGCTTCTGGACGCGCACTGATCGACCGGGAGCTCTATCTCCCCCAGGCCTGGATCGATGATGTGGAGCGACGACGCGAGGCCGGTGTGCCTGAGACCGTGTCATTTGCGACCAAGCCACAACTAGCCCGAGCCCTGCTCTACCGAGCGTTTGCTGCCGATGTTCCAGCCGGCTGGGTGGCAGGGGATGAGATCTATGGGAATGATCCCGGGTTACGGCAGTGGCTCGAAGAGGAGACCCGATCCTACGTCCTCGCGGTGTCCGCGACTCACCCCCTCTGGCAGGACGGGAGCCGTGTCCGAGCCGATGCGCTGGTGTCCGGGCTGCCGGTTGAGGCATGGGCAACGCACTCAGCCGGAGCGGGGAGCCAGGGGGACCGGCTCTACGACTGGGCGCTCATTGGACTGCCGGATGAGGGCGTGCGCGCCACGATGCACTGGCTCCTCGCGCGGCGAAGTCGACGTGACCCCACCGAGTTCGCCTACTACCGCGCCTTCGGGCCAGCCGAGACACCGATTGAGGACCTGGTCCGTGTCGCAGGCATGCGTTGGGCGATCGAGGTGTGTTTCGAGGATGCCAAGGAGGTGGTGGGGTTGGATCAGTACGAAGTGCGGAAATGGATTGCCTGGTACCGGCATATCACCCTGGCGTTACTCGCGCACGCCTTCCTGGAGATCACCCGCCATGCTGCCGAAGCAGGGCAAAAAGGGGGGCCAGCGATCTCCTCCCCCTGACCGTTCCGGAGGTGCGGCGCCTCCTTCTCGCACTGACCGAATCACCGGAACGGCGCCGCATCCGCCTGGGCTGGTCGATCTTCCGGCGTCACCATCAAGCGGTGGCCAAGCAGTGTCATACGACACGGCGTGCGCATCAGGAGCAGCCCCGGTTGATGAGCAGCACGGCAGTGACCCTCGCCACCCCCGTCCTGCTGCTGACCCAGGCGCGGTGGGAGCAGATTGCGCCGCTTCTCCCTCCACCCAAGAAGCAGGGCCGCCCGACAGTTGATTCCTACCCGCTTCTGGCCGGGATCCTCTGGATCATGCGGACCGGCGCTCCCTGGCGCATGATGCCTGCAGAGTTCGGACACTGGCATACGGCCTACAGCCGGTATCAGGACTGGCAGCAGTCCGGTCTCTGGATCACAATCCTCGCCATCCTCAAGACGGACGAGGACTCCCATCCTTCATAACTGTCGCTGTAGTACTAGACTCGCTGTAGGAGTCGGATCGTCCCAGTGGAAAGGAGGGCCATGCAATAAAATTCGCCGCGTGAGATGGACAGCGTGGAAGGGAGTGCGCGCTGCCTCGCACAGACCGGCTCGATCGACTTCGCTCAATCACTCCCATTTCTCGGTCACTCGAGAGAATGAGGCCGCGCACGAGTTGGTACCTCGGCGCGGCAGGTGATCATCGAACCGTGCAAAGGAGGCCCGGATGATCAGGTCTATTGTATCCGCCCTGGTGGTGGTGTCGGCGGTCGTGGGCAGTGCGTCCTTGACCCAAGCGCAGATTGCGCCCACCTCGCAGGTGGCGACCGCGGCGGCAGTCGCCAGCGGGGTGCCGCTTCATATGCTCGCCGCACAAGGGAATCCAAACATGAAGGTCGAGCGGGTAAATCTCTCGGCTGGGGACTGCGCCCGAATGCTGACCGGCGCCCCGGTCTCGATGACTGGTCAGGCGAGATCGCAGCAGTGTTCCATGCTCCACTACAGCTTCCACGCCAATCACTTTCCAGTGCCGGTGGAGCGTAGCGCGAGTCCGTCAGGCTCCGCAGTCGTCGCGGACAGCGGAATCTGTTGCGGCTTCTGGTTCTACACCAATGATGACGAACTCAGTGACATCGTGAACGGCACCGTCTGGAGCGCGAACGAGTGGGAGGACGGCGTCGCCAACGGCAACAGTGTGTACGCCTGGCACAATCAGTGCACGCCGGGCGGACTCGGCGTGGCCATCGACGATTGCTTCACCAACTTCAACGGTGGCGGTGCTCCCTACAACGGCCTGCAGGACGCCATGGACATCTGCACGGGGCTGACCACGCAGTGGATCAACTTCTGCTTCCACCATGGCCAGCGCCGCTGGATCGACGATTGGGGCAACCCGTCGACGTTCTACTACTGGTAGCTGGTCCACCAGAGACAGGAGGCAGGCATGGCGATAAGCGTACCGCGGTCTGAGCGATGGACGACACGGCTGAGGAGGCGAATCGTCCACGCGCCACTTATCCTGGCCATCGTGCTGGTGGTGATGGCAGTGCTGTTCCTGATCGCGTACGGTGTCGGCATCCAGCATCACCACGCCACCACGAATCAGGGAGCGATGTCGGTCGTTACCACGATGTGGTAGACGAACGAAACACGAGTAGAGGAAGGGCCGGGTCCTGGCACCCGGCCTTTTCTCGTTGTCTGACCTCGTCCCACACAACCCGCACGCTCTGTCGACAGATTTGGAGAGACGGCGTCTTTTCTGTGCACAGATGACCGTGCA
Organism: Chloroflexota bacterium; assembly: GCA_051004335.1. Taxonomy (GTDB): domain Bacteria; phylum Chloroflexota; class UBA5177; order UBA5177; family UBA5177; genus CAVSUG01. The sequence continues at coordinate 1,468 of JBPCKK010000070.1, read as the reverse complement.
CACCGAAGAAGTAATACACACTATAGACCCAAGGTCACGTCACGAATAATTTCGCATGGCCGTGCGGAAAACGGGCCTGGGAGACGCTCGTTCACGATCCGTCGAATTCGACCTCGGCGCCGGGCATCCTGCTCAACAACGCCTTCGGTTGATGTTCCGGACACGCGGAAGACGTGCCGTGTTCGATGCGAGTGGCTCTCAGCGGAGTTGCAACGTCCGTGCATCAGCACACGATTATTCAGGTCACGGATTCCGACGCAACGTACGGTCAGGTTACTGAGAGCTACCGGACGGGGGGTGGGAGCGTTACGAGAACAGGTCCGATACCGGCTCAGGTCAGTCGAGCGTTCGTGCTGGTCCGCGCGGCTCAGTGCAGATGCTCGGCGAAGAAGTCCTCGATGCGCCGCCAAGCGTCCCTCGCAGCGTCGGGATCTGGACCCATACCAGCGACGCGGAACAGTGGACGCAGCACGCGCGGTCCGGTTTCCGCATCGTTGAGGAAGGCGTGCCCGGCCGTGGGATACTCCTTGATATCGTGGACGATGCCGGCATTCGTCAGCGCTTCTTCCAGCTTGGCCGCAGCCCCGTTCAATGTGCGGTCGCGCCTCCCGTAGCTGCCGACGACCGGACAGGCGCCCGCCAATGTCGCCTCCAGGTCACGGGGCAGTTGCCCGTAGTTCACCGATGCAGCGTCGTACCCGGACCCAACTGCCAGCAGGGCGAAGCCGCCCCCCATACAGAACCCGATCACGCCGATCTTGCCGGTGCACTCGGGCGACGTTTCTAGCCAGATGTGGGCCGCCTCGATATCGGCGAACGCCCGTCCCTGGCCGCTCATCATGGCTCGCATGGTCGAGACCAAGCATCGTAGAGCGCCGCCAGCGCTGAATAGGTCGACGGCGAGTGTTAGGTAGCCGGCCGCGGCCACCCGCTCGGCCTGCCGGCGCATCACGTCGTCGAGTCCGAACACCTCGTGGATCATGACCATGCCGGGCCACGGACCGGTACCGGAGGGCTTGACAAGGTAGCCCCGCAAGGGCTGCGATCCGCCATGCGTTGCGGCAATGCCGGTCAGGTCGATGTCGGTCAAGTCGTTACTCCTTCGTTCCAGGGAATCCGTATATTCTTGTCGTTGCTCGTCTTCGTCCACGCCATTGTCGCCGTTGAGCTGCATCGCTGACAGAAATCATCCATCCTTCGCGTGGTCGATCCAGCGACACTCTCGTCGCGCGCATCCTCATGCCTGCGCTGATGATCGAGAAGAAGGCTGTGCCGCGGCGGCATGCCGTGAGTATTTTCCGATCGACCGTGCACAAGGCACGCGCCAAAATCGGCGAAAAGTCACCGTGAAGTCACGCGGACGACACACTCACGTCACGGAGTATCGGTACGCTCGAGGTGTATTTGAGGTTTGATCGGCTTTGTCCCGAAAAGCCGATGGGGATGATCTCACCTCGGACCCAAACAG
>JBPCKK010000069.1:0-6552 GCA_051004335.1 Chloroflexota bacterium | reverse complement strand
GCACCTCGATGTCGGCTCGTCGCATCCTGGGGCTGGAGTCGGTCCCAAGGGTTGGGCTGTTCGCCCATTAAAGCGGCACGCGAGCTGGGTTCAGAACGTCGTGAGACAGTTCGGTCTCTATCCGTCGCGGGCGCAAGACGTTTGCGGGGAGCTGTCCCTAGTACGAGAGGACCGGGATGGACGAACCACTGGTGAGCGAGTTGTCCCGCCAGGGGCAGAAGCTCGGTAGCTATGTTCGGACGGGATAAGCGCTGAAAGCATCTAAGTGCGAAGCCCCCCCCAAGATGAGACGTCTCACCTCAAGTAAGAGGGTAAGACCTCAGCGAGACCAGCTGGTTGATAGGCGGCGGGTGGACGACGGGTAACCGTCGGAGCTGAGCCGTACTAATCGGTCGAGGCCTTCTTCTCCCCTTCCTCCGTCAGTTCACCCCTCAGCACCATCGCGTCACCCGAGGCGCGATCCTCTCGTCCTGCTGCCCCTTCGGTGGCGTCGGTGCGCCATGCAAGAGAGGAGGACCGTGCCGGTGACCTTCGGCGCCCGGGTCCCACCCGTTCCCATCCCGAACACGGTCGTGAAACCGGGCAGCGCCTACAATACTGCCGCGTCTACCGCGGTGGGACGATCGGCCGCCGCCGGTGCGGTCCTCCTCTTTTTTTCTGTCCTCGCTGCTCCCATTTATGTACGCTTTCCACCCTCTCCGACGGATCCGCGGAACCAATGCGAGCGGTCTTGTTATGTCAAAAAGAGCACGCTAAAGCCTTTACCTTTTAGGCTTTCTATGCTAAACTCTGGGTACCCAACAGCCCAGGAATTTGCCCAAAATCCTGGGCCTGTGGTACATAGAGACCCATCTTCCCCTTCGGGGATATCCTACCTCTTTGGATGGGTCCGAAGGAGAACGATGAATAGGGACTACTCGGGCCAGGACGCATCTCAGGACCAGGAGGAAGATGTGCCGGCCCCTACAGCAGAGTTGCATCAGCCTCAAGCTCAGAACGGAGCGTCCAATGAGGCTGAATTCAGCATGGAAACTCTGCTGCGTGACAACGAGTATGCTTTTCGCAGTTTACGCCGCGGCGAAACAGTTGAGGGTACTGTTGTGCGCGTCGATCAAGACGAAGTGCTTGTCGATGTCGGTATGAAGTCGGAGGGTGTTATCCCCCAGCGGGAGATGTATACCGAGGACGAAGAGGCTGAGCCGCTGCACATTGGCGATCGCACCCTTGTGTATGTAGTGCAGCCAGAAGGATCCGAGGGGCACGCGATACTGTCTCTGCGACGCGCTCGTCTGGAACGGTCCTGGCGCGAAATTGAGGAGCTCTATAACCAAGGCGCCATCGTTGAGGCTCCAGTCGCCGACTACAACAAGGGCGGCCTCATCGTCGACGTCAAAGGCGTGCGCGGTTTCGTCCCAGTGTCCCAGGTGCTGGATCTACGCAACGTCAACCGTCAAGAGGGCGACAACGAACAGGTCAACCAGACACTCGCCGGCATGGCGGGGCGGCGTCTTTCGCTCAAGATTATTGAAATCAACCGCAGTCGCAACCGCCTGATCCTTTCCGAGCGCGCGGCAGTGCAGGAGCAGCGCACCCAGGCCAAAGACCAGCTCATGGATGAACTCCAGCTCGGTCAGGTCCGGCGCGGTGTGGTCAGCAATCTCACCAGTTTTGGCGCCTTTGTTGACCTGGGCGGCGCTGATGGGTTGGTGCATGTCTCCGAGCTATCGTACAACCGCGTGAACCATCCCAGTGAGATCTTGCGGGTCGGGCAGCAAGTAGACGTAGCGGTGCTCAGCGTTGACCGCGAAAGCAAGAAAATAGCCCTGAGTCTTAAGCGCGCACTCCCCGATCCATGGACAACAGTGGAGGAGCGCTATCACCTCGGTGAGGTGGTTCCCGCCGTTATCACCAAGCTTGCGAAGTTCGGCGCCTTCGCCAAGGTGGAAGAGGGTCTCGAAGGCCTCATTCACCTCAGCGAGTTGACCGACTTGCCGGTGCAAGATGCCGCTCAGGTAGTCCAGGAAGACCAGCACGTCAACGTCAAAATCATTCATATCAACAGTCAGCGACGTCGACTCGGACTGAGCGTCCGCCAAGCCGAGGAAGGTACGGGAACGGTCCAGAGTTACGACGAGGTTGAGCCGAATACACCAATGGCTGGCCAGGACTTCGGCGACTACGGCCCAGAGGCAACCATTGACGACGAATTCGCCTTGTCCGCCCCGGAGATCGCCCTGCTGTCGCCTGATGAGTCCACAACCGCAACCTCCACTCCGGAGATCGACCTGGTTTTCGCTGAGGAGGCCGGTACCGAGACTTCCCAGCAGCAGGCCGGCATGCTCTCGGCCCAGGACGAGACGACCGCATCATCCATTCCGGACGTCGATGTGCCCTCCTCAGAGGAAAACACAACCTCAACCCCTCCCGAGGCCAATTTACCGTCGGTCGAAGACAGTCCGGTCGCGAGCGCTCCGGACGAAACAGACCTGACTCCCGAGTTAGCAAACATGGTCGCCGAAGCTACCGAGAGCGACGTGGTCGTGGCGGCTGAATCCCACTCCGATTCTCCAGAAGCATCGACAAGCCCGGATGAGGTCGACGAGGAGCCGGAGACGGTCTCGACGGCTCCTCAGCATGTAGTCTCCGAATAGGATTTTCCACCTCTCCGTGTCCACAGTCTTTCCGCAACCCTCGGGCAATCATCTGAACGGATATTTTTACTATGCAAAACAGTGGCAGTTTTGATCGCTTTACCGAGCGTGCCCGCAAAGTCCTAACCCTCGCGCAAGAAGAGGCGCAGCGCTTCAATCACAACTACATCGGCACTGAGCATCTGCTGCTCGGGCTGGTCCGGGAAGGCGAAGGCGTTGCCGCCAAAGTTCTTTCCAATCTGGGCATTGAGTTAACCAAGGTGCGTAGCGCCGTCGAATTCATCATCGGTCGAGGCGAGCGCCAGGTGATGGGCGAGATCGGACTGACGCCGCGGGCCAAGAAAGTTATTGAGCTCGCCGTCGACGAGGCACGCCGTCTTGGTCACCACTACATCGGCACCGAGCATTTGCTCCTCGGGTTGATCCGGGAGGGCGAGGGAATCGCTGCTGGTGTTCTTGAGAGCCTCGGCGTCAACCTGGAGAAGGTGCGCTCTGAGGTCATCAAGGTCCTCACGCAGACCGGGTCGGCTCCGCATCACGGTGAGCGACGCTCGAGCAAGACTCCCACGATCGACCAGTTGGGCATTGATCTGACCGCGCAGGCTCGCGGAAACCAACTGGATCCCATTGTCGGACGTGACGAGGAAATTGAGCGCGTCTTGCAGGTGCTATCACGTCGGCGCAAGAACAACCCGGCATTGATTGGTGAGCCGGGCGTAGGCAAAACCGCCATCGTCGAAGGTCTGGCGCAACGCATTATCAGCGGTGAAGTTCCCGAAAACCTGCTCGGCAAGCGCTTGCTAACACTGGACATCGGTTCCCTGGTCGCGGGGACAAAATACCGCGGTGAGTTTGAAGAACGACTGAAGAAGATCATCGAGGAAATTCGCACCTCCGGCGACTGTGTCCTCTTCATCGACGAGTTGCACACGATCGTCGGCGCCGGCGCTGCTGAAGGCGCCGTGGACGCGGCGAACATCCTCAAGCCCGCCCTCTCCCGCGGCGAAATCCAGACAATCGGCGCCACGACCCTCGCTGAATACCGCAAGTACATTGAGCGCGATGCCGCGCTGGAACGTCGTTTCCAACCGATAACCGTACGTGAGTCGACCGTCGAGGAGTCAATTGAGATTCTCGCCGGTCTACGCGAGCGTTTCGAAGAGCATCATCGGCTCAAGATTACGGATGTGGCCCTCAAGGCCGCCGCCGAGATGGCCGAACGATACATTACCGATCGTTTCATGCCCGATAAGGCAATTGACTTGATCGACGAGGCATCCTCACGTGTCCGCATGCGTCGGGCGGCAACACCGCAGAATCTCAAAGACGCCATGCGGGATCTGGAGGGCATCCAGGAGAAAAAAGACAACGCCATTCAACATCAGCAGTACGAACTGGCCGCGCAGTTGCGCGACCAGGAACAGAAATTGCGTGACCGTATCGGCGATCTCGAGCACGGCTGGCACTCACAGCAGAGCAGCGAGCAACTCGAGGTTACGGAGGACGATGTAGCCCAGGTAGTGGCGATGTGGACCGGGATCCCCGTCATGCGCATCGCACAGGAAGAGTCGGCTCGACTCCTCGAAATGGAAGGTGCTCTGCACAAGCGCGTTGTTGGGCAGGATGAGCCGATCATCACTATTTCGAGTGCCGTACGTCGCGCTCGGACCGGGCTCAAAGATCCCCGCCGGCCAATTGGCAGCTTCATCTTCCTAGGACCGACCGGCGTGGGTAAGACCGAATTGGCGAAAGCGCTTGCTGAATTCATGTTCGGGAGCGAAGACGCTCTCATCAAGATCGACATGTCGGAATTCATGGAGCGGCACTCCGTAGCTCGTCTGGTCGGCGCGCCTCCCGGATACGTCGGGTACGAAGAGGGTGGCCAGTTGACCGAGGCCGTACGTCGCAAGCCCTACTCAGTGGTCCTTCTCGACGAGATCGAGAAAGCTCACCCCGAGGTCTTCAACATTCTGCTGCAAATTCTGGAAGATGGCCGGCTTACGGACGCCAAGGGCCGAGCAGTCGACTTCCGCAACACAATCATCATCATGACATCCAACGTGGGCGCGAGCCTGCTAAACCGAGACGCTCGGATAGGGTTTAAACACAGCCGCGTAGACTCTGACGACGAAAAGCGCCGAGAGCAGGACCACGACGAGATGATCCGGAAAATCATGAATGAGCTAAAGAGCACGTTCAAGCCGGAGTTCCTCAACCGCATCGATGCCACCATCGTGTTCAAAGCGCTCACCCAGCCGGAGGTCCACGAGATCTGCGATCTGCTCATGGCGCGCGTCAAGTCCCAACTGGTCGAGCAGCAGATCGAATTGGATATGACCGCTGACGCCAAGGATCTCATCGTGGAGAAGGGATTCGATCCCGCGTTTGGCGCTCGTCCTCTGCGCCGCACCATCCAGACCGACATTGAGGATCCGCTGGCCGAGGGCATGCTCCAGGGCAGATTCTTCCCAGGCTGCCGCGTCCTCGTTGATAAGCGAGACGACGAGATCACGTTGCAGGTTGACGAGCCCGCCATTCCGGAGTTGAGCGTCGCCGAAGCGGAGAGCTAATGCCCCGCGTCCACACAAAGTTTGTGTGCCAGCAGTGTGGAGGGCAGTACCCAACCGGCTACGGTCGCTGCCCCAACTGCGGCGCCTGGCAGTCTCTGGTGGAAACGATAGATCGGCCCGTGGCGACCCGCGAGGGGTCGACGCGGGCCATGGGTCTGTCAAGCCAGGCGCTACCGCTCGCCGCGGTCCAGAGCGTTGCCCACCGGCGTCTCACCATTCCCGTCGAGGAATTCAATCGTGTCCTCGGTGGCGGAATCGTACCCGGCTCGGTGGTCTTGCTCGGCGGCGACCCGGGCATCGGCAAATCCACCTTGCTTCTCCAGGTAAGTAACCTAATAGCTCAGGCTTGTGGTCCGGTACTCTATGCTACCGGCGAGGAATCGGCGGATCAGGTCAAGTTGCGCGCCGACCGGCTTGGGGTAATTGCGCCCGAGTTGTACATCCTCGCCGAGACAGATGTTGACGCCATTGCCAACGCCATTGCCGATATCCATCCGGTGCTCTTCATCGTGGATTCGATTCAGACTATGCACATCGCCGAGCTGGAGTCGGCCGCGGGAAGCGTGGGCCAGGTTCGCGAGTCTGCCTCCCGCCTGACACGTCTGGCCAAAGACCAAGGCGTCGCCGCCTTCTTCGTGGGACACATAACCAAGGAAGGCAACCTCGCCGGTCCCAAGGTCTTGGAACACATGGTGGACACGGTCCTCTACCTGGAAGGCGACCGCTTCCATGCATACCGGCTTCTGCGCAGCGTCAAGAATCGCTTTGGGGCAACCAACGAGGTCGGCGTGTTCGACATGCGTGATGACGGTCTTACTGAAATTGCTAATCCATCGGCTGTCTTTCTCTCCGAGCGGGAAGATCAGGCGGCCGGCTCGGTGGTAGCAGTAACACTGGAAGGATCCCGTCCGCTGCTCGTCGAGCTCCAGGCGCTGGTGACACCCAGTCATTTTGGGTTGCCGCGGCGCACCACCAACGGACTTGACCTTAACCGGCTCACCCTGCTCACGGCGGTGTTGAGCAAACGGGCAGGCCTGTCACTAGGTACGCAGGACGTGTACGTCAACGTGGTTGGTGGTATGCGCCTCACCGAACCCGCCTCCGATCTTGCCACGACAGCCGCGATTGCCTCAAGCCTGCGCGAAGTTCCCATCAATGAAGCAGCAGTGATCGGTGAAGTCGGCCTGGGAGGCGAGGTGCGCTCGGTTAGCCAGATTCAGGTTCGCATTCGGGAAGCGCGCAAGCTCGGCTTCTCACGCTGCATCGTGCCGGAGCGCAACCTGCGTGAACTGCACGCTGATGGGCACGGCGTCGTTGGCGTCTCCACAGTG
>JBPCKK010000068.1:0-14113 GCA_051004335.1 Chloroflexota bacterium | reverse complement strand
ACCATCACCACGCGGACGCGGCGGTCCGCGCTACATTTGGATGCCGGCGCCTATCGGGCACGTCCCTTCCCGAATGTACTCACCTCGGGACTGACTCGTCATCCGACGGTGGTAGAATGCCGCCATGCGTCGGACAAGTCTTCTTCACCATGGCGCCTTCATCGTCAGTATTCTGTTTGCCGGTCTGGTCCCCATTCACACTGCTGCCGCCGGCACACACGTATCGCGGCAGCAGGCACTTTTTGCGCGAGCAGCACGACTGAGTGGCGTCCCCCTCGCGATACTAATTGGACTTGCCTGGGAGCAGAGCAGACTGGCCGATCATGCAGGTCCCAGCATTGATGGCGGTTACGGCTTACTCGATCTTTCTGCTCGGCGAGATCACAATACCCTGGCAGCCGCCGCTCACCTGCTCCGGGTAGCTCCCGCGCGACTTCGTCACGACGATGCGCTCAATGTCCTGGGCGGCGCCCTCCTGCTGGCACGCGAGGCACGATCGGTTCGTCACGGGAGCTTGCCGGCCAGTCTGGGCGATTGGGGGAACGCGATCACCGTCTTCACCGGCATGCACTCGTCTTTCGCTGCTCGACTACTGATCAGCGAGTTCTACCGCGGTCTCCGGCTCGGTATCCATGCGAGTGGTGTGGTGCTGAAGCCACTGCCCGGGATCCATGCATCGTTGTCACTGCTCTCCGGATTGCGTCCCCTATCTAATCGCAGTACTGAGATGAGTGGCCCGTCGGAGTATCCGCAAGCTACCTGGGAACCGGCCGACTACAACAATTATCGCGATGCCCGTCGCCCGGCGGGTCATCCCATACGCTATGTAGTCATTCACGATACCGAGGGCTCATGCGCATCGGCGGTCAATACGTTTCAAGACCCCTCAGCGCAAACCAGCGCTCACTATCTCGTCTGCCAGGATGGGATCGTGATCCAACTGGTGCACGAGCGCGACATCGCCTACCATGCCGGCAATTGGCCAATCAACCAGGAATCCATCGGCATTGAGCACGAAGGATACCGCGATCACGACTACTACACCCGTGCCCAGTACCTGGCCTCGGCGGCGTTGGTGCAATATCTCACCCGGAAATATGGCATAGCTCCCAATCGTAACTTCATCTTTGGCCACGAAAACGTGCCGGCCGCGAATCACACCGACCCGGGACCGAACTGGAACTGGGCGTACTACATGTCCCAGATTCGGGGCGGCAGTTTGGGCTATGGCGCCGGCGTCACCTCCATTGCCATGGTGCAAGATATCGCCAACGTCTACTCGTGTCCAGAGCAAACCTGCGCCAGAGTTGGATCGGCGAACTGGGGGGAGCAATTCGCCGTGCGGAGCCAGAAACCCGGATGGGTTGAAGTGGAGTACGCCGGCAAGGCCGCCTGGCTCCACGATGACTCCATAGTCACGGGGTCCGGCTATTTGGTGCCTCTCCAGGCAAACGCATCGGTCTATGCCGGCCCGGATGCGCATGATGCAGTGGTGGGCACTGTAAACGCCGGACAGACGTACGTATCGCTGAGTCTCGATCACCACTTCTGGTTCATCTATTTCAATCATCGCTACGGCTTTGTTCCGGCGGCGGCGGTACATCCCCTTGACTGTCGCCCGGCGAACGCCGCCTTCCCGGCCTGTACCGGCACATCCGGCGCATCGCTGGTGGTACTACCCGGCGAAGTGCATGCCGGGATCAGCACGGCGATTGCCGGTACCGGATTGACGCCGAACAGCACGGTCACGGTCACACTTGATGGCCAGTCGTTGATGGCCACCACCAGCACAGCGAGCGGCTCGTTCGCCGGTTTGGTCACTATCCCAGCGGATACCGTGCCCGGACCCGTGCCGTTGAGCGCCACCGACAGTGACGGCCAAGCTGTTCAGTCGACCATGCTGATCGAGTCGGCCTACGTCTATCATCCGGGACTCACCGTTTCCAGCCAGAGCGCCGTACCTGGAGCGCGCATCACGATACGCGGTCGGGGCTTCCCGGGTGATCAATTGGTTCGCCTGCAGAGCATCTTCACGCTGGTGGACGGGCAACGGCACAGCACGCAGGTCGACACACTCAGTGGGCCGCATGGAGTGCTCCAGACAGTGCACTTCACCATCCCACTCACGGCGGACTCCGGTGCAGTAACGCTCGTGGCTGACTCCGGTCAGGTAAAGACCACGGTGAGGTTGACCGTCCAAGGAGTGGAACCCACGGCGACGCTCACCCCCACGAGCACGCCAACCATCACGCCCACGGCAACGAGTACTTCCATCCCCACGCCGGCGATTTCGCCCACGCCTGCGCCGGTTAGCGTTCGGGTACACTCACTCCACTGATCACTCGAGTTGCATCCGCGTCCAGTGCCTGGTGTTGGTCGGTATCGAGTTGCACGCCGAGATGATTCAGTCCGATCAGGACAGCGCCCACCACCGGTTCGACCTCGGGAATGAGCAATCGTGCGTCAGGCGCAGCCTCGCCAATCCGGTCGGCAATGACATCAAGGAGCAGGGGATTTTTGGCGCGGAAGACGCGGCCACTGAGCACCACGTCAGCGTCGGCGCCCATGAGGTCGAGCCGGTGGAGCAGAGCAAGCGCCGTAATGGCAACCTCCTCTCCCTGGCGGGTGACAAGCGATCGAGCTACCTGATCCCCGGTAGCCGCCGCGGCAAAGACCAGTCCAGCCAGCGACAAGAGTTGTGCTTGGTCGATCGGCTGAGTATGCAGGTGCACTATCAGGTCATCGACGTCGGACAGATGGAGAGTCTCGAGAATCCAGGGTAGAAGACTGGTTGGCGCCCCACGCCCATCGGCGGCGCGCACCGCCAGGCGGAGAGCCTCGCGGGCCAGGTCATCATCCCCGCCCCAGTCCCCGGACTGCCATCCCAGGGCAGGCAGGCGCACCTCGCCGGCCTGCGCGGAGCGGCCCACGGCGCCACTGCTCGCACCAAGAACAACAGCTACAGCATTGGGATTATTGGTGCCCGAGCGCAGGGCGGCAAACGCGCTGTTCCGGAGAATCCAGGCACGGCCCAAAGCCAGATCGGCGAGCACGGCTTCGAGGACAGCAAAGTCGCGAGCGAGATTGGCGCTGCAGAGAGCATAGACTACAAGATCGATATCCCGCGCCTGCACGTTCGCGCCACTCAGCGCATCCTGCCCCGCTTGATTCGCCTCACTAGCGGCCCCTTCCATGTCGGGCGTCCGATGCGCAGCGCTGCCTGCTCGACCCACACCGAGTACCTGCCCCTGATCGTTGGCGAGCAGGGCCCAGGTTTCGGTATCGCCACCTTCGACACCCAGGACAAGCGTCACGCGATACCCGTCACTGATTCCGCCGCGACGCGGGTTTCCCGTAGCACATCAAGCAACGCGATGGCCAGACGACCAGAGTCATGGCGCACCAGCGTGCCGGCGGATGCCAGAGGACGCACCATGAGACGCGGAGCGTACTCGGAGCACGCCTCCGGGTCGATCGACACGGGAGCGGAGCGGGAAGCGCGGTAGCGTTCCAGCAGGACACGAGGGAGTGACTCGTAGTAGCTCAGGAGCGCGGTATCCAAGACGCCATCACCGAGGTAGCGGGTGATGACCCGGAGAAAGTCGGAGGCGGCGAAGCCATCGGTTTCACCGTGCTTGGTCATGACGTTACAGACGAAGACGACGGTAGCCGGCGAGTCACTCAGTGCCTCCCGGATGCCATCCACCAGAAGGTTGGGCACCAGACTGGTATAGAGATCACCCGGTCCGATAACCACCATGTCGGCCTGGCGGATCGCCGCGCACGCATCGGGGGTGGCCTGTGCTACCGGCTGCAAATAGATGTGGTCAATAGGCACGCTATCCTGACGGGTATCGATCGCCGCCTCACCCTCGATGATTCGGTCATCTTTCAGGACTGCATAGAGATTGGTGTCGGTCAAGGTCACGGGGAGCACCGTGCCCTCCACCCTCAACAAGCGAGCAGCCTCCACGATGGCGTGATCCATGCCACCGGTGAGGTTGGCCAACGCGGTGAGCAGGAGGTTGCCGAAGTTGTGACCAGCCAGGTCACCGCCGCGGTCGAAGCGGTACTCAAAGAGTTGGCGCAGCAGGAGATTCATGCTGTCGTCGGCGGCTAGCGCGACTAGACAGCGGCGAACATCGCCGGCGGGCAGCAAGCCGAACTCATCGCGGAGCCGGCCCGAACTCCCGCCGCTATCCGCCATGGAAACCACGGCGGTCAACTGCACGTCGTGCCGCTTCAGTCCGGAGAGGGCGGTAAACAGCCCGGTGCCGCCCCCAATGACGACGATACGTTCACTCATCCCTGTACGTTACCACCTGGCAATATACCGCACCCTCGGCTGTGCTTCGTGTGCCCGACGCAATACAGCGAGAGGGGAGGACATCACGGAGGCGGAAGCAATGATCTGAGGGGCTCAATTCGCTGAGCAGGAGCCACCGGCTACAGTCGGACGAGGGCGCGTAAGTCTACCACCGTGAAGAGAAGCAGGGCGGCCGCCACAACGAGAGCGGTAAGCAAATAGCCCCACCTGCGGGCATGGCGCACGCGCCACAGATAGCGGACGTTGCGGGCGAGAGCCCCAACGGCAAGCACACTGAGCGCCAGGATGACCCAGCGAGGGATCGTCGATGCCACCCCAATCCACGGGAGGATGAACGGGAGCACTACGTATTGTGCCGTGCAACGGAGCGCGGAGAGGAGGATACCAAAGGTTAAGGCACGGTGGGCACGCACTGGCAGCTGTGGGTAGGGCGAGTTCTCTAAGTCTGATTCTGGACGGGCGAGGATTTGCATTATGGAATTCTACTCCAATTTGGTTACCAATCAATTCGCCTCGGCATAATTGTCGCCATCACCGCCGTGGCAGTCCTCCTGAATCAACGTACCTGTGGCGGAAGTGGAGCAAAAGTGTGGCGAAAGTGTGTACTTCCTGTCGGAAGGCATGTCGGTTCCGTACCATGTGAGCAGACCTCTACCGGAATTGTTCAGGTAGGGAGGACAATGTGGCCGTGTAGATCACAGACGCTCGTGAGGAGCCATGCCGCACATCCTCGTTGTTGAAGATGAAGAGCAACTTTCCCGGTTGGTGTGCGATCAGTTGATCGCCGCCGGCTACAGTGTTTCCCTGGCCTCGGATGGACAGAGTGCCCTGCGTCAGATGGAGCAGCGACCTCCTGATCTGGTGATCCTAGACTGGATGTTGCCGGGAATGGATGGCCTCGCGGCCTGTCGACGCATACGTCTGCGCAGCATCACTCCCATCCTCATGCTCACGGCGCGAGCCGAGGAACTGGACCGCGTGCTCGGACTCGAGGCAGGCGCCGACGACTACCTGACCAAGCCGTTTTCCATGCGGGAGTTGCTTGCTCGCGCACATGCGCTTCTACGGCGGGTAGAGCTGATGCGCAACAGCGCGCGTGTGTCGGACCAACAGCACGAAACGATGGAGAGTGGCGGCCTGCTCCTCGATGTCCTGGGTCGCACGGTAACGGCAGCCGGTGAACCGGTGGAATTAACACCCAAGGAGTTCGATCTCCTGCATATCCTGGCGGAGCAGCCCGGCCGAGCCTACAGCCGAGAGTATTTGCTGCAGCGGATCTGGGGGGATGAATACGTGGGCTTTGACCGAACAGTCGATACCCATGTGGTTCGCCTGCGCCGGAAGCTCGGTCCCTTTGGTGAGCGCATTGTCACGGTGTGGGGCGTGGGCTACAAGTTGCGAGCGGACTGATGGTGGAGACACCGAATCCTAGCTGGCGACAGAATGCGCTGGTGCCCTGTCGATCGGGTTGGTGGCGAACGCTGATCGAGGGAGTGGCGGGCTACATACTGCTTCTGCTGATCGGAAGAATGGTATCTGCTCCGCGATCGGCGGGATTGTCGCTCGCCACGGTTGTGTTGGCGGGATGCGCCTGGTTGTGGTTGGTCAGCTGGCCGGCCTGGCGTCTGCGACCATTGTCTTCACGTCGAAGGTGGCTCGTGCCCTTCGTCAGTATCCCGCGAAGCGTCGCACTGGCTCTCGCTCTCGGTGTCTGTGCCGGACTCATCGGGCAGGTGTTCGCCGCTACCCTCCTTCCCGGCCACGGTCTGTTGACCGTGGCGATTGTCATTAGCCTGTTCTTTCTTCCATTGCGTCTGCTGGTGCTGCTTGGCGGCGCTCTCCGTCGATTTATTCGGCGCCTTCGCTGGCAGCTTCTAGTCTCACACGTGGCTATCGTGCTCCTGACCTTCGCTCTGCTAACCGGGGCGATAAGCCTGCTGGTTACCTCGCTGTTCTTCACGGTTCTCCAGCCGAATCCCCGAGCAGTGGCGCTCTCCGTGGCAGGACGCCTGCCGCGGCACGGAGGCGCCATCGACCTCCGTGCAACCCAAACCATGCTGGACCGCATCGAAAGCGGCCAACTGGAACCGGTGGGCGATTCGCCGCTGGCCACCATCATTCCCAAAGGATTCGCTCCCACTCAAATCCTTGTACTCGACGACCGGCGTCACGTGGTGGCATCGGCGCGCAACCTTCGACTTAGTCGTTCCATGAGCCAGTCACTTGAGTCAGCCATGCGCCATACAAAAACATGGAACGCCGCTACCCATGCAGCCCAGCGCGGAAATGAGTTCTCCGTGCGTTCCAGACGAGTGGACTTAAACGGTGGCGACGTACTGGCGGCGGCGCCGATTCGCGACGGCACGAACGCGACTGGGGGATTGGTTGTGGTTCAGGCCACCGACGTGAGCGTGGCGCAGATCCGTTTGCTCATCCTCGGCCTCTTCGGCGTAGGCACGCTTGTTCTCATCTTGGCTACGGGCATTCCCGTACTGGCACTCTCCGCCCTATTCTCCTATCTTGTTGCCCGTGGGCTTACTCGGCGACTGGAGGCAGTGGCCTGGGTCACGCGGGCAATCGCCGCCGGTGATCTTTCGCAACGGGCGCCGGTGGACAGTCGGAACGAGATTGGTGTTTTAGCCAGCGATGTAAATAGCATGGCCGAGCACCTGGGCACAGCGATGGATGATCTGCGTGCGGCGCGCGCGGAGGCGGAAGGAGCCCTGCGGCGGCGTCAGGAGTTGGTGGCCAACATCTCACACGAGCTGCGCACGCCGTTAGCCGTGCTGCGCGCCCACCTCGATACGCTCGACATGCGTCAAGCGGTGACCTCGGGCGCGCACGCCTCTCGTGAGCCGGCGCTACCGCCGGCGACCCTCGCCGCGCTGCAGCACGAAACCGACCGTTTGACGACATTGGTCGACGATCTTTTCACGCTGTCCCGGGCGGAAAGTGGGTCGCTGCGAGTCGAACGCCATCCGGTGGACGTCGCGGCCCTGGCTGACGACCTGGTAAAGCTCATGCGGCCATTAGCACTGCAGGAAGGGCACATCAGACTATCCGTGGAGGTCGCTCCCGGACTGCCGCTCGCGCTGGCTGATGCCGATCGCCTGCGTCAGATCCTCGCCAATTTGATTCGCAACGCGGTACGTCACACACCGGAAGGCGGGATCATCGTGCTGTCGGTCACCCGGGAGGACGGGTGGGTGGTCGCCGCGGTTGCCGATACTGGTGAGGGGATCGAGGCAGAGCATCTCCCGTTTCTCTTTGACCGGCTGTATCGGGTGGATGTGGCGCGCAGCCGCCGGGCGGGAGGCGCCGGACTCGGACTGGCGATTGTGCGCGAGTTTACCGAGTTAATGGGCGGCCGGGTCGTGGTGGAGAGCATAAAGGGTGAAGGATCATGTTTTCGGATCTTCCTGCCTACATCCACCGATCAAGAAGACGACAATCCGCCGCCGGGGCAGGGCCGGCGGACCACAGTGGATAGAGGCACGCCGAGCCCTACTCCGTAGACATTGGTTGGAAAGCAGGCGCCACGTATGATCGATCGATCAACGGCCAGAGCGTTTGTGGGTCGACCGTATCCCAGCCCGCGCTGTCCACGGTTCGAGCCACGCGGGCGTCCATGGACAGCCGCATAACTATCTGTTCACGTTGAGAATCTGAGGTTCCGGTCGGCGGATACGTGCCCTCTAAGCGAACCTGGGAGACCGGCAGATTTCTGCTGAATACGTTCCGAAAGACCGAGTACGCGTCTTGAGCGGCGCCATCGCCGATGGTACCGGCGCCTACATCATTGTTGATCGACCAGATGATCGTCACGCGGTACTGTCGCGAGTGAGGATCGCGGCGTACGCTACTGAGACGATAGCGGCGCACTCCGCGGTCGCTGGGATCGAACGAGAGCGCCAGGATCGCGTTGAGCCGAGCAGCCAAAGGAGCGTGCGGTCCAGGGATCTTGGGGGCGCCATGCAAGGTGCCGGTTGCCATGCTTCCCAATGCCCCACTGAGAAAAATGGCCTGGCCAACCAGGACGAGCAGGACGACGACGCCAGCCAGCACGTAGCCCACGATTTTGCCCCAGCGACGTAGCCGGCCATGTGCGGATGAACTATCAAGCACTACAGGTTGATGCACAGCGAGTTTCATGTGATGATCGGTCACCGGGTCAACGGCTGCCGGCGCGTCTACGGGGATTGATCCTGCGGGGCCGGCGGCCAGACGGGCTGGGCCCAGTACACGGTTGCATACGGAGGGAGCGCCTTGAGGAAGCCCACCTTCCGCTCGAACGCTTCCTGTGCTCTGGCCCATTTGGTGAAGGCCGACTGACTTACCACTTTCAAGTCGGCGTGCATGTTTCCATGCCAGAGACCACAGAGTTCGTTACACACTACAATGTTATGTCCATCCGGCGTGGTTGATCCTGTCATGCGGGCCAGGAAGTAGGCCTCGTTGCTCACACCGGGAACCGCGTCTTCCTTGACGTCGTAATCGTAGATCCAGAAGCTATGGACAACATCAAGCGACGTGATATTAAATCTGACCGGCGTTTCCACCGGCAATTCCAGGTAGTTGGTCTCCATGCCGCCATACGACGGATAGCGGAAGGTCCACTGCCACTGCTGACCAATGACCTGCACATCCATAATCGATGCCGGCTTACTGGTGGAAACTGTCTTGGTCGATTGACCATGGCGTTGCGCGTGCGCTACCGTCACCGGCGCCGAAGGCGCAGCAGTAATTTCGTGGAGGGTAAACGTTCCCCATCCGGCGAGAAAGAGGACGATGATAAAGCTCAATCCGGCCCAGATCAGCAGGATGGGATTGCTATCCGGACGGTCGGGCACGTCATCGGCCGATACGTCGGGACGGCTGCGAAAAACAATGAGATTGTAGACCAGAAGAACCCAGACGAAAACAAAGATGGGCGCTCCTACATAGAACAGCATGTAGAGAGTTTGGTGCTCGCCGAGGGCTTCGGAGGAACCCACCGGTGACGGAATCGGTATGATTCCGATGAGCAGATCGACGATGATCGACGCGACGACCCAGATAGCGGCGATGCGTACGCCGTGGTTCACCCCTCGCATGAGCGACATCCTTTCTTCCGGACTCGACTATGGGCCGTGGCCCGGGGATACTACGTGACGGTAATCAGACCATCCATATAGCCGATTTCTTGCATGGGGCCTCCAAAGCCGTTCAGGCCGGAGCCACAGGGAACGATGCACTGCCAGCGGATAACACCGGTACCGTTGGTACGGAAGGTGAACTTCATGGTCTCAAAGGCGTTAGCTTTGGCGTTGCTGGGTATACCCTCCATGGGGACACTCACACCCAGGTCGGGAATGGTGAATGTATGTGATGTGAAGTCGGGACTCATGACGCGTATTGGCTTGTTGTTCACATACTCAACGCCGCCCACCGTGCCCTGGACCAGAGTAAAGAAGGTGTTACGCAGGGCAGTTCGGCTGTCGTAGTTGTGGACGATGATCGTCACTAGCGAATGCGCCGGAACAGAAAAGACAGTTCCGGGAGTATTACCATCGAGCGTCTGGTAGCCAAGCCAGTCAGAGTGTGGACCAGTATTGACTGTCTGCACAATGTTCAGCTCTAGGGTGGTGTGTGTTTGCCCGTTGGCCATCGTCTGTACATGTTCAAAGCGATTAGCGCTCCGGTATGCTCCATACGCCGGCTTGTACATGACTCCTAGAACATAAATAATCGTGGCTATGACGACGAGTAAAGTCCCCACGCCCACATAAATTCGAGCTCGCCCACCCGGCCTTCCGCTAGTCATCGCTCCCTCCACTTCAGACTCGTCATGAATCAGGGCAATCGCACGGCTGTGCCGTCCACTCGATCACGCAGCGCGGAACGCGCTGGTGTTGAACGGTTGGGCAGATCGTAGAGTGCTTCGTCCTGCCCCAACCACTTAAACATACATACGCTAAACGCGACACCGAACAGAAACAGCACAGGAACCCACATGATGGCCCCGGCGTACTGCTGGTCGGCCAGGGCGGTGATCCCTCCCGGACGATGCACCACGCCAGCATAGCCGCTGTACAGCGGGCGCGGCGCGAAGACAAAAAACATGGCAAGAAAGTTCGTCGAAAAGCCGGCAATCACTACATACAAGGCGCGCTCCACGTAGCCCAACTGAGTGTGGACCGTCCGCTGATCCACGATCTGACTCCAAAAAAGCAGGCCGGTGACGAGAAACGAGAGATGCTCGAGATCGTGAATTGCCTGGTTGGTAAGCGTCAGGTTGAAGAGCCAGCTCCAGTGCCAGAAGTACATATCGACCACGAAAATCGCCAGTATCTGCCGCGGCCGGCGCAACCAGGAAAAGACGGCGCCCAGACGACGCGCCCAAGGCTGCCGGCTCAGGGCGCCGAGTGCTTTCCGTCGAAGCGTGAGCGGAGTGCCACGCATAAGGGGCACAATCGAATCTCCCAGGGAGAGCAGCGGCGCGGCCACGGCAAAGAGCAGCACGTGTTGGATCATGTGAACCCAGAAGAGAGAATCATCGTAGGCGCCAATCGGCGATTGCAAGGCAAGAAAAATAGTGAGGAGACCAGCCGCGAAAGCGACAGTTTGCCACGGTCGATGGTTCGGAGCACGGCCACCTATAATCTTGATCGACAGACGACGCCCGCGCCAGTAGAGGACTGCCGCCAGCACAAGGCCCAAGATAACTGCAGGATCAAATTCCCAACGGGTAAGCACACTCGCATCCACGGCGATTCCTTCTACGAGATGAGGAAAAACGGCTGAACGTACAACGCCATAAAATTCAGCAGAGCGATGGCCGACATCCAGCCCCAGAACTCGCCGAACGTATCAACTGCGATACCGGACTGGCGGAAACGGCCGAGGCGCGAACGATTGGCCAGCCCGAAGAGGACGACCGTGGTGATGACCAGAAAGAACGTGTACACACCCTCGAGGCCGATGAAGACGCTGGCATAGCCTCCGTCCTGGAGGGTGAATCCCGGGTTGTGCAGCTCACCGACGTGCAATATCACCGAAATCAAGCTCAACACGGCGGTTACCAACAACCCCATGGTCAGCAATCCATAGTTTCCTTTGTACAGACCACGGACTTGCGCGCCAAAGTAGACGAGCCCACCGAGCAGGATCAGCGCCGTTTCGGCGAATCCCAAGATAAATGCCGGGGGCTGGAGGGATGACGGGCGCCACAGGTTATTGGAGTTCACGAGTTGCAGATAGGTGAGTGCGAAGTAGAAACAGGCGAAGAAAAAGGACAGCGCGACCAGTATCATCCGAATGCCGACCAGCGAGAGGCGATCGTCGAGCGTGCGGATGCGGCCTACGGTTGCCGACGAAGCACTCGCGGCGGTGTCGAGAATATCCGATTGCGATGATGACACGATGCTTCTCCCCCTCAGTTGCCAGCAGTGGCGACGCCGCCGCTTGTCTCTTCAGACGGATTCATGATTGCCATCGGCCGCGGGTCATGCATACCGTAGCGGTAGGGGCCGGCCACGACCAGAGGGATTTCCTCGAAATTGTCCACCGGTACCGGCGTTGGCGTGAGCCACTCCAAACTACGCGAATGCCATGGATTTTCCACGGCCACTTCTCCCCAAATCCAGGAATAGATGAGATTGGCCAGGAAGGGCAGCATCGAGACACCGAGGAGATAGGCAAAGAGGGTGGCGATGACGTTGGTCGTGTGCAGGTAACTTCCGTAGCTGTACACCCGCCGGGACATCCCCTCCATTCCAACAATGGCCAACGAAATGAACGTCCCATTGAAGCCGATGAACATGGACCAGAAATGGACCTTGCCCAAGGTTTCGTTCATCATCCGACCGGTGATCTTTGGGAACCAGTAGTACACCGCGGCGAAGAGGGCAAAGAAGGTGGCGCCCATCAAGACAAAGTGGAAGTGCGCCTGGACAAAGTAGCTGCCGTGCAGCTGAATGTCAGCGGGGACATCGGAGAGGAAAATGCCCGAGAAGCCACCGAGAAGGAAGTTCGGGAAGAAGGCAAGGGCGAAGAGCATGGCCACTTTGTAGCGAATGCGAGCGCCGAAGAGCGTTCCCAATCCCGATAGGAAGATGATGCCGGTCGGGAAGGAAATCATCTCCGTGGAAAACATGAAGAAGGGACGAAGACCGGGGGTCAGTCCACTTACGAACAAATGATGCTGCCAGACGAACCAACTCAATAGGCCGATACCGAACATCGACGTGACGGCGGCACGGTAGGAGTAGAGCGATTTGCGGGCGAAGACGGGAAGAATATCCAGCACGATGCCGAAGCCCGGCACCGCCAGGATGTACACCTCGGGATGGCCGAACGTCCAGAAGAGGTTCTCGTAGAGGAAGGCGCTGCCGCCCTGCAACGGCACGAAGAAGCCGGTGAGGAAGGAGCGATCAAAGGCGACCATGGTCTGTACGGCGGCCATGATGGGAAACGATAACCAGGCGAGGATGCTGCCCACCACGATGCTCCAGGCGGTCATGGGCAGACGCGTCCAACTCATGCCCGGCGCCCGCAGAAAGAGGATGGTCGCCAGGATGTTGATGGCAGCGCAAACGATACTGGCCGCCGCCAGGATCCAGGTGACGATATAGGCATCCTGGCCGGCATGGGCTTGATCAGCGAGGGGAGCGTATCCCGTCCAGCCGGTGGGGAAGCCGGCAAAGAGGAAGGCGGTGGGGAGAATAAGCGCCGCCAGCAAGAATATCCAGAACGATACAGCTTCCAGCCGTGGATAGGCCATGCGTTTTGCGCCGATCATAAGCGGGATGAAGTAATTGCCGAAGGGGCCAATGATGACGCTACTGGTGACGATCAGCATGCCCACACTGTGCTCACCGACGAGAGTAAGATACGTTTCCGGTGAGACAAGGCGGGCGTTCGGCGTAAGCAGCTCGGTGCGGATCAGCATGGCATTAAAGCCGGCAACACAGAAGAAAACCAGCACGCCGATCAGGTACTGCACACCGACAACTTTGTGGTCCAGCGTGAGCCGGAAATACCGGGCAACGCCGCCGTTTACGCCGTAATCACGCGCGGCTTCCTCTGGAGTTATCTGATAGCCCAGGAGCCACTTGATGGGGTAATTGAAGTATCCCAAGCCGGCAAAGTAGCCGATGATGGCGCCAAAGTAGGAAAGAAACATGACCTGGTTAATCCCAAGACCCCAGATCGTGTACAGCGGGCCACCATTATGTCCCAGTACCCAAAGGACAAATAGGAATCCGATGACTCCACCCAGAAGGGCGGTAAAGACATTTGGACCGCGCCATAGGGATGGCGCGCGGCGGGGGGCAGGGACAGAGTCGCGAGTTACCGAAGTGGCCATGCGGTGCTTCCTTTCACTCCCTGGCCGGTGCCATTGACCTCCTCAAGCCAGTGTGGCACCTCGCGGGCGGCTAAAAACTGTGGTGGGTTCTCTCCAATCGATGGCTCAGCATCGGGCGGACTCTCCACCCAAAATATCATAGGCCAATATGCGCAGATTTCCACGGAATCTGCAAATGAAGTTATCCCGCAGTGCCACAGCGGCATGGGGCAGATTCCCTCCAGAGCCAAAGGCCGGTGTTCCGTTGGACTACCGGCCTTTCATTCTGCATTGGAGTGGGCTAGGACATGAAGCGGAACTGACTACCTCAGTGTCACGATCCCTTTGCCTTGAAGTGAGCCTTCTTGATCACCTCCTGCAGCGACTGCATATAGGCGTCGCTGGTCATCGTCGCACCGGAGACCTCATTGATGGTGGCACTCTGCGCTTGGAGCGTCTCC
>JBPCKK010000067.1:0-7074 GCA_051004335.1 Chloroflexota bacterium | reverse complement strand
ACTGTCGCTCGCAGGAAGTCCAGCTTGTTGCCCGCGTCTTAGCGCCGGCCCTCAAAGGCATAGGCGTAGACCGGCCGCTGTGCCACCAGTTGGAGGACGGCATCCGCCAGGTAAATCTCACCGCTCGGCCCGATTTGGCTAGCCTCCAACAGCGGGAAAATGTCCGGAGTGAGGACGTAGCCACCGAGTTGGGCCAGATCTGACGGCGATTGTGAGCGCTCCGGCTTCTCGACCATTATGATTGCCCGCATGACCGGTCCATTCGTGGGCTCGCCGGGGATCGATTCCACCTGAACCATCCCGTACTTCTCGAAGTCGTCAGGCCCGACACGGCGGACGCCGACAACCGGTGCATCGCGACGTTCCGCTTCGTCCATCAATTGCCTGATCACCGGCGGATCGTTCAGCAACACGTCATCGCCCCACTGCATGGCAAACGGCTCATCGCCCACAATATCCCGTGCCATCAGCACCGCGTGACCGTTACCTAGAGGCTGCTTCTGGCGCACATATACCACGTCTACCATGTTGGTAATGGCGCGCATTTGCTCCAACAGCGCGAGCTTTCCCGTCTTCTGCAGGGTGGCTTCCAGTTCAAAATTGGTGTCGAAGTAGTCTTCAAGCGCCTTACAGTTACTACTCGTCACCAGAATCACCTGCTCGATACCGGCGGCTACCGCCCCTTCCACGACATACTGAATTACCGGTTTATCCACGATGGGGAGCATGGTTTTGGGAACAGTTTTGGTTGCCGGCAGGAAACGGGTGCCGAAACCCGCCACGGGAATAACCGCCTTGCGCACGCGCATAAATCAATCCTTCTCGTCTTGAGTCTTGCCATTAGTATGGCGCACCGTCATGCCGTTATCGTCGCCTATCGGACCAGCTGCGATGGCGGTAGGCGCGGCTTATGAGTCGACCGCGTCGGTGCTCGAGTTCCGCCCGCTGCTCGTCGTCGCACCTGGCCGGCTGCAGCTCCAGAAGGGTAAGCGCCTGCTGGACATCGTCCAGCGCTTCGAGGTAGGCATGTTCCACGTGCTCCTGATACTTAGCGCGCTCAATGAGGGCGTAGAGCGAACACTCTCCGCCTTCGTCAAGCAAACGTTCCCAGATGATCCAGGCAGTATCCCAACGACGCTCGTGTTTATAAAGCGCGGCTAGCTGCAGTAGAGACTCGCATCGTATCTCGGTCTCCGGTTGACGGTGCAGTGCCTCTTCCAGACAGAGGAGCGCCTCCTCAACCGCCCCCGCTCGTTCGTAGGCTCGAGCAAGGCAGAGAAAGTCGACGGCGTGACTAACGAGGCCACCGGCCGGATTGGCGATCATGGCGTTCATGTGCAAGGTAAGTCCGGCCAGGGAGAGGATATCGTGCAGGTTGTGATAGAAGACTCGCCGGAGATTCCGTCCGTCGCCGGAGCGAAGGTAAGCGAAATACATCGACGGAATCATCCAACCGGGCACATCTTCTTCGGTTCGCTCCAACCCGAGGATCTGCCGTTCGAGTGATGAGAGACGGCAGTTGTCCAGCCGCCGTTTCCAGAAGCGCCGCGCCGGGTGGAGAAGATCGAGGTGGAGTGGGTCGTCGAGTGGCGCGCGGCGAAATTGGCGATTACCGAGGAAACGGCTCTCAAGCAACGGCCAGTCAAATGCTTTTCCGTTGAAGGTGATGAGCAGGGAAAAGCGTCGCAGGAACGCATCCAGTGCCTCCAGCAAGGATGATTCCTCGTCCGGCCCGCGGAGAAAAAACTGGCGCACGTGAAATTCTGACCCTTCGAAATAGCCGGCCCCGACCAAGAACACGTGCGTGCCCGCGCCCATGCTCAGACCGGTTGTCTCCGTATCGAGAAACACGGCCCCGGTGAGATCGGCGTAAGCCAATTCAGTGTCGTGCGCGATTAGCGAGAGGTTGGCGGCGGTGACCGAGCTCCACGCGCCAAAGCGATGCGTCCCGTATTGCTCGTCAACTTGCCGTGTTGTATCGGTGACGAAGCAAGCGCCATCCGTGCCGTGCATCAGGCGACCGGCCAGCAGGCTCTCCAGCGGATACTGGCCACTCTCATCGAGACGCGGCTCAATAGCTAGCGCCGCGTCCGTGTTGGTTTTAACATAGCGGCGCAGATAGTCTAGCGCCATCAGATTGTCCCGGAGACCCGGACAGGGAGACGAAGCTCACCGAGCAGCACGCCGAGCAACTGAAGTGCGCTCAACTTTGGATTGAGACCACCCTCGAATTGTGGGCCGATGCAAGAGGGACAGCCGCGGGCACAGGGGCACTTGGTAACGAGTGTGCCTGCGTTGGCCAGCAGTTGCTGATGCATACGAAAGAGGCGTTCGCTAAATCCGATACCTCCCGGGACGCGATCATAGATGTAGACCGTAGGAGCACGGGTGAACGTTGATTTCACCTCGGACCACACGGCTAGGTCACCGGGATCGCACATCAGGAAGATCGGGGCTACCTGACCGATGACATGAGCCAGACCGCGCAGCCCTGACTCCATTTCGGCGCTTGGAAGGGAGGAGGCGATATTCTCCGGAATGGTGGTCCAGTAGGCGGTGGTGGGAAAGGGGTCTTCATCAAGATGGATCTGGCCCCAGCCCACGTTCTCCTGGGTTTGGAGTCGTATCTTCTTATAGATAGTCGGCAGGTAGGTTACCTCGACCTGCCCGTGATTGCGCCCGCCTTCGGCACGGTCCACTTCCAGCACGCGAATCTTCACCGCCTGTTCAGCGTCGGTGTAATAATCCACATCGACGGCGGAGACATACGCCTTTTTCTCGGCGAGATCGAGCACTTCCACCTGGTACTGCTGTCCCTCGTGAATGTAGATGGCTTCCTCGTGCAGCATGGTCGGCGCCGACGAGCGATCCATTTCGCCGACAACTCTTGCCGGTGGGCCCGAGTCAATGATTATCACATTGTCGGCGGCCGCCGTGCGCAAGCTTACCTCCTGGGCCGGAAAGGAATCAGACGTCCAGTGCCAGACTCCCGTCCGGTGGTGCAGCACACCGGCCTCTTCAAGGAATTGAAGAATTTCTTCGGTAGTCTCGACGCCAAAGCGCTCGCCATCCTCAAATGGCAGTTCGAAGGCGGCGCACTTTATGTGGCTCACTAGGACAATCAGATTGTTCGGATCGATGAGGCCGGCTTCCGGCGACTTTCCGAAGAAATAGTCTGGATTCGCTGCTAAAAATTGATCCAGTGGATTGCTGTTGAGCACGAGGACGGCGACGGACGACTCGTGGCGTCTCCCCGCGCGTCCCATTTGTTGCCAAGCGCTGGCGATGGTTCCGGGAAAACCGGTGACAACGCAGGCGTCGAGGGCGCCAATATCGATCCCGAGCTCCAGGGCATTGGTGGCGACCACTCCGCGCACCGAACCGTCACGCAATCCTTGCTCGATCTGCCGCCGGTGCAGGGGGAGATAACCGCTGCGATAGCCACGAACTGAATCGCGTTTCCCCGGTGCAACCGCCTCGCGGAGATAGCCCAGCAACAGCTCGACCCCGGTCCGACTGCGGGCAAACACGATTGTCTGCACCGAATTACGTAAGAAGTTGACGGCAACATCACGAGCTACAATGCGCGAACTGGCACGCAATCCTAGCTGTCGGTTAACCACCGGCGGGTTGACCAGGAGTACGTGCTTCCGGCCACTTGGGGCGCCGTTCTCATCAACCAGCAAGACCGGCGCGTCGATCACCCGTTCGGCCAATTCCCGAGGGTTCGCGATGGTGGCCGAACAGCAGATGAACACGGGGTCGGAGCCGTAGTACCGACAGAGTCGCCGGAGGCGGCGAATGACATTGGCCACGTGGCTCCCAAACACGCCCCGGTACACGTGCAGCTCGTCGATGACCACGTAGCGCAGATTTTCGAAGAGCTGGAACCAGCGCGTGTGATGCGGCAGGATGCCGGTGTGCAGCATGTCCGGGTTGGTCACGACTATGTGGCCGGCGCTCCGAATCGCCCGTCGCGCGGTTTGCGGGGTATCGCCATCGTAAGTGTAGGTCTTTATGTCAACGTTGAGATGCTCGATAAGCGCGTGTAGCTCGTGGAGCTGATCCTGGGCAAGCGCTTTGGTGGGAAAGAGATACAGCGCTCGTGCCGAGGGATCGGTCAGGATTCCATTGAGCACTGGGAGGTTGTAGCACAGGGTCTTGCCCGATGCCGTGGGCGTGACCACTGCCACGTTCTTCCCCGAGAGTGCCGCATCAGCCGCCGCTCGCTGGTGGGTGTACAGCGCGTCCATGCCGCGCCGGCGCAGTGCTTCAATTAGACGGGGCTCGATGCCAGCGGGAAATGGAGAAAGACTTGCCGCGCGAGCGGGAATATCGTGGTAGGCGGCGACGGTGGATGCCTGTCGTGGATCGTTAAGCAACTGCTCCACGATCTGATCAATCTGCACGCCGGGCTGCCCTTCTAGCTCAGAGCGTCTGAGGGTTCCATTATGTACTCGATTTCAGGAAGAAGATCGCGACCGAGGCAGGCGGTGAGCACGGCCATGCGGACGAACAATCCATTCTGTGCTTGGCGGAAGTAGGCGGCGCGCGGATCCTGGTCCACCTCCGGCGCGATTTCGTCAACGCGGGGCAGTGGATGCATAACGATAGCGTGTGGCGCCATGGTGTCCAGCAGCCGACGGTCTACGACATATACTCCGCGGGCCGCTTCGTATTCGACTTGGCTGGCAAGGCGCTCCTTCTGGATCCGGGTCTGGTAGAGGACGTCCACCTGCGGGGCAATCGCTGCCAGGTCGGTTTCCTCGCGAAACCAGATATCGTGCCTTACCAAATAGGCCTTGATGTCGTCTCCCATGCGCGTATTCGGCGGAGCCACCAGGAGTATCTTCACGTTTCGATATTTTGCCAGCAGGTAACACAGCGATCGCACGGTACGACCGTTGGCCAGATCACCGACCATGGCGATGGTCAGGCCGTCGATCCTGCCCAGTTCCTTCTCAATAGTGTAGAGATCCAGCAGCGCTTGCGTGGGATGCTGGCCGGCCCCGTCACCAGCGTTAATGATCGGCACTCCTGAAATATCGGCAGCTCGCCGTGCGGCGCCGCACTCGTAATGGCGGAGGACGATTACATCGGCATACCCGTTCAGTATGCGAACGGTGTCTTCCAGCGTTTCACCTTTGGAGACTGACGAAAACTGCCGAGCATTTTCGGTGGAGATCGCGCTGCCGCCGAGGCGGAGCATGGCCGATTCAAAGGAGAAGCGGGTGCGGGTACTTTCCTCGTAGAACAAGCTCGCCATGATCTTGCCCTCGAGAAGCTTGCCCCCCCCGCGCTCTACAACTCGCTCCATGCCCCGAGCTGTGATAAAAAGTTCGTCAAGCATACCTCGATTGAAGGCTTGCGCTTCAACTACGTGATGTACTCTCATGCCTCCGCTTTCACAGAAAAAAAGGAGGCCGAGAGCCTCCCTGGATGTCAATCTCTACAATGAAGCCACGCGTCATCAATCACGGTCCTCGATTAAAGTTGGTCGATTGTATGCGCTCCTCGCTTGCGATGACAACGTGTGGAAGAATCCTGTAGGCGAGGCTGGATTGAAACATGGTGACAAAGACACTCCAAGTACGCGACGCGCTTCCGGCGGACACCGACGCCATGCGCGTCATCACGCGCAACGTATGGGACGGAGACGACTACCTGCCGTTTGTCTGGGATGAGTGGCTGGGTGATGGTACCGGCCGTCTGCTGGCGGCCACGCTGGGCGATGAGGTGGTGGGCTTGCAACACATAGCTCTGCAGCCGAATGGCATCGGGTGGGTTGAAGGCATCCGGGTGCGCGAGGACCTGCGTAGCAAAGGCATAGGCGGGGCAATGTTGGAGGAGGCGATACAGTGGGGAGCGTCACTGGGGCTGCACACGCTGCGTCTCTCTACCTCGAGCGGGAACGCAGCCAGCAGCAGAATAGCTGAGCGTGCTGGTTTTGAGCTGCGCGATGAATACGTGAACCTGCGAGCTGAACCGCTGCATTCCTCACACATTCCCCCGGCTACTGTGCGTCCGGAAAATCCCGGAGAATTTGAGGAGGCATGGCACCTCCTGGGATTGGCCGGCAAGCCGGATGGCAGCGAACTGTACAGCGAAGGATGGACAGTGCACGCCCTCACGGCGAAGCGTCTGCGGTTGCTTCTCGGAACCCTTGCCGTGCTGGCTAGCGACTCGAAGGCAGTGGCGATCGTGACGTCCAAGGTGGAGCGACCATCAATGCGAATTGGCCGGCTCACCGGTGACGAAGAGGGAATGACTGCCTGCTGCCGTTGGGTTCGGGTTCGGGCTGGACAGCTTGGCATTGATCGAATCAACGCCAATGTGCCTGCCACCGCTGAAGGAGCAGCAGATGCGCTCACGTGCGCGGGCTTCTCCTCCAACAAGAGCGGAACTATGATGCTTCTGCACGAGAAGCGCCTATCTGGTTAATTGTTGGATCCAGTCGCGAAGCGCATCTCGCGTGTTCCAGAAGGCGAGGTCGTCCCAGGGGATCGCCTCGGGGCCGAACAGGCCAATGTCGAGCGCTTCGCTGCCTGCTGATGGCTCGCCCAGCGCATCGGCATGGTAGACGATCAGCACATTTCCTATGGTCGACCGCGAGTAAATGCCCAGGAGGTCGCGCAACTGGACCTCCAGGTTTAGCTCCTCACGCGTTTCACGCATCGCAGCGTCGCGTACCGTCTCCTGCATCTCCATGAACCCGGCGGGAAACGTCCAGAATCCATGGCGCGGTTCGATTGACCGGCGAAGTAGCCATACTCGTCCATTGCGGACCGGGACGGTTCCGGCCACCACTTTCGGATTGATGTAATGGATGCGGCTGCATTGGGTGCAGACTTGGCGGTCCCGGCCCTCTTCCTCAATGAATCGATGCTCCAGCGTCCCACCGCAGGCCGGACAATAGAGATCCTCAATCGGGTGCACTATTCCGCGAGCTCCCCTGAAGGACGGGCTCTCCGCGCTAACGTCCCAGTGGTGGAGGAGCGCCTGCCGTGAGAGCGACGTTTGCGCGACCGATGGAATGTTGGACCGTCGGTACTGCCAAAGTCACTAGTCCAGGCA